>NZ_JBVIGA010000009.1:0-266571 GCF_055571035.1 Streptomyces malachitofuscus
CGCCCGCAGTGGCTGGCGCGTCCGCACCCCGCACCCCACCAACAAGCCCCATCGCGCCAGTCCGAGGACGGACACCCCCGCCCCGGCCCCGCACCCCCCACCCACCGTAGGCGCTACGCGCACCCCCACCGGAGGGACACTGGCGCCGCAGGCATACGACCACTCACCAGGACAGCCCGTCGAGGTAAGCCCCCACCCTCCCCCGGTCCCACGCCCCGTCCGCCACCACCACCCGGTACCGATACGCGAACGACTCCCCCGGCGGCAGCGCGAACTCCTCGAAGAACGCCCACGAGAACGCGACCGACGGAATCGGCTCCGAGCGCACGAACCAGTGCGACGGATGAATCGCACGCCCGCCAAGATTCTCCGGCGCATGCGCGAACACCAGCGTGGAGTGACCGTCGTACTCATCGTGCTCCGCCGTAAAAGCGAGCCACGGACTCTGCGCCCCCATGAACTCGCCGGCCCCAACCCCAGCCAACCCACCACCCCCCGGCCCGAAGACCGTACCCCCCGTGAAGTCCCGCGGCCCGCGCCACTGCAACCCGGTGTAACCGGCCATCGACCGCCCGGCGGTGGTCGGCGACCCGAACTCCAGCACGGCGCCACGCACGTTGGTCAGCCGGATCGACCAGTCCAGCACCCAGACCCCCACCCCCTCATCGACCGAGTGGACACTCAGCCCCCGCTCCTCCCGCGCCCACGCCTCCCCACCGTTCTCCACCCACGTGAGGTCCTCGACGCAGTCGAACCGGTCGTCCCCCACCTCGAACGCGGAGAACCCGTCGTGCCGCATCGACCCGACCCGCTCGGGCAGCGCCAGATAACCCCGCCCGTGCACATACGAGTTGCCGCCCCAGAAGTTCTGCCCGGACAGATGACTGGCCGTCATCTGCAGCCCCTTGTGCCACCGATGGTCGTTCGGCCGATACCCGGTCACCGTGCGCCCGCCGAGCGTGCGCACAGGATGAGCGTACGGCTTGCGCGACTCGAACCACTCCGGATCGGGCCGGTACACATACCGGAGAATCTCCACCCCGCCCGCCCCCACCTCGACCGCCTCACCGACACGGTGCACCACCCGCACACTCACACCCGCACCTCGGAAGCCCAGTCGAGACGCCCCCCGTGCATGGCCGCGTAGAACGGATCCCCGGACACGATCTCACCGGCCCGCACCGCCCGCCCGGTGAACGCGGCCTTGTACAGGGCGGCGGCGAACTCGAGGGTCGCCCGTGCCTCCGCCCCGCTGCCCGGCGGCCGCACGCCCGCGTCGTAGGCGTCCAGAAAGACACCCAGTTGGGCCGTGTGCGAACTCGGCACGTCCGGAAGCGGCGCGCCCCAGCCGGCAGCCCGCTCAGCGGGGACATGCCGCGCCGGCGTGTACGTCCAGTCGTCATTGACATGCCCGTAAAGATGCGTGAGCTCAACCGTCGCGTCCGCGCAGTCGACCCGGATCCGGCTCACCTCGTCGGGCGAGAGCACGCTGTTGACGACGGTCGCGAGCGCTCCGCTGCGGAACCGGACCAGCCCGGTGGAGACGTCCTCGCTCTCGGTGTCGTGGACGAGACGTGCCGCCATGGCACGTATCTCCTCCCACTCGCCGAGCAGATGCAGCAGCAGGTCGTACTGATGGATGCCGTGCCCCATCGTCGGCCCGCCCCCTTCGGTGGCCCACCGCCCGCGCCAGGGCACGGAGTAGTACGCGGCGTCGCGGTGCCAGGTGGTCTGGCAGTGGGCGACGAGCGGGGCGCCCAGCGCACCACCGCGGATCAGATCGCGGGCGTGGACGGCGCCGGAGCCGTAGCGGTGCTGGAAGATCACGGAGGCGTACGCACCGGAGGCGGCCTCCGCGGCGGCGATGTCGTCGTACTCGGCGAGCGACAGGCACAGCGGCTTCTCGCACAGCACCCAGGCACCTGCCTCGAGCGCCGCCACCACCTGCGCGCGGTGGAGGGCCGGCGGGGTCCCGATCAGCACCAGGTCGGGCCGTACGACGTCCAGCATCGCGCCCGTCGAAGTGAACCCGGCGACCTGCTCTCCGGCCGCGGACACCGCGGACAGAAAGGCATCGAGCCGCCCCTGATCCACGTCCACGGCGGCAACCAGTTCGGCCCGGTCGGCGTGGGCGCGCAGCGCGGGCAGATGGCCGCCCACGGCGATGGCGCCGGTGCCCACCACGGCGACACGACGACGAACAGGGGACGAGGACATGAGGCGACTCCGAGAAAGCGCTTTCTCCACCGCACGACCCTAGAGGCCGCCCCCTGACCGGGACAACCCCCGTCACTGCACCCGCGCCTGCCCCCCGGACCGCAGTCCACCGCCCCGCCCGCTCCCCTCCACCCCCAGGAACCGGTACCGCCGCTCCGGCCGCCCCGTGGAGCCGTACCGCAGCGACACCTCCACGCTGCCCAGGCTGTGGAAGTACTCCAGGTACCGCCGGGCACTGACCCGCGAAACCCCCGTCAGACCGGCGCACTCGGTCGCCGACAGACTGCCGTCCGCCTCCCGCAGGGTCCGTTCGATCAGTTCCGCGGTCTCCGCGCTCATCCCCTTGGGCAGCACCGGCGACGCGGGCACGGCGGCCCCCGCCAGCACCCGGTCGACGTCGGCCTGCCCACGCACCACCGTGTCCAGCATCCGCCCGCGCTGAACGGCGTACCGCTCGAGCCGCCCCCGCAGGTCCTCGAAGTCGAACGGTTTGAGCAGATAGTCGACGACCCCCTGCCGTACGGCGCCGCGCACGGCGTCCGCCTCACGGGCGGCGCTGATGACCATCACGTCGCAGTCGTGCCCGGCGGTGCGCAGCCGGGGGATGACGTCGAGCCCGAAGAGGTCGGGCAGATAGAGATCGAGCAGCACGAGGTCAGGCCGGAGCCGGTCCACGGCCGCAATGGCCTCCTCACCACTGCCGGCAACGCCCACAACCCGGAACACGTCAAGACGTTCGACATACGCGCGATGCACTCGGGCCACCCGGAAGTCGTCGTCGACCACCAGTACACCGATGGCGTCGACAGCCGCGGGCTCAGGCCCGCCCTGCGTGCTGCTCATCGCTTCCACTCCTCCCTGCACGGGACCACACACCGCACCGCACCACGGACCACACCACGCACCACCACGTCACACCACACACCACGCCACAAGCCCCCGGAGCCGCCCATCATGACCCCCACCTGCGGCAGGGGAAAGAGACCTGCACCACCGACCCACCCGCGCTGACGCAATGACCACAACCTCCATTGGTTCCGCAAGCAGGACAGCCCGCCCGCACGCGGGCACCATGTGGCCCGCGTCACCCTCCCCCCACAGGGCCTGGCGTGATCCCAGACGACCAACCGACAGGTGGTGGCACTCGTGCGCCTGCGCACACCCCTCGCCCTGCTCGGGGCCGCCGTGCTCGTGCTCGTGGGCCCGCCGCTGCTCACGACCGGCAGCGGCTCCGAGAGCGGCACACAGATCCCGGGCCTGCGTTTCATGGTTCCCAACACGCCCGGCGGCGGCTACGACATCACGGCCCGTACGGCCGCGAAGAACGCCGAGGACGCCGGGCTCACCCACTCCGTCGAGGTGTTCAACCTGCCCGGCGCCGGCGGCACGGTGGGCCTGAGCCGGCTGGTGAGCGAACACGGCAACGGCAAGCTCGCCATGTCGATGGGCCTGGGCGTGGTCGGCGCCGTCCGCTCCAACGACGCCCCGAAGACCCTCGCCGACACCACCCCGATCGCCCGGCTGACCGAGGAGCAGGATGTCGTGGTGGTCGGTAAGGACTCCCCGTACAGGACGATCGACGACCTCATCGGTGCCTGGAAGGAGAACCCCGGCAAGCTGCCGGTGGGCGGCGGGTCCTCCCCCGGCGGACCCGACCACCTCGCGCCGATGCTGATGGCGCGGGCCGCCGGGATCCCGCCGAAGGAGGTCAACTACATCCCCTTCGACGGCGGCGGCGAACTGCTCGCCTCGATCCTCGGCAACAAGGTCGCCTTCGGTGTGTCCGGCGTCGGCGAGTACCTCGACCAGATCAAGTCAGGTGAGCTGCGGCTGCTCGCGGTCACCGGCCCGAAGCGGGTCGCCGGCCTGGACGCGCCCACGCTGCAGGAGGCGGGCTACGACGTCAACTTCACCAACTGGCGCGGGGTAGTCGCCCCGCCCGGCCTCAGCGACGCCGAGCGCGACAAGCTCGTACGCCTGCTGGAAGGGCTGCACGACTCGCAGGAATGGCGGGAGTCGATGAAACGCAACGGCTGGGACGACGCGTTCCTGACCGGCGAGGAGTTCGGGGCGTTCCTGGACGCCGAGGACGAGCGCGTGGTCTCGGTGCTGAAGGAGCTGGGACTGTGACGACACCGACCACGACCGACCGCACCCCCGACGGCACCCCGCCCCCCGCCACCGAACGGCGCTCCTGGCTCCGCGACCACTCCGAACTCGGCGTCTGCGCCCTGCTGCTGGCGCTGGGCGTGCTCGTCCTGACCGACGCGCTCACCATGGACGTCGACATCACCCAGCGCGGACCGGTCGGCCCGAAGACCGTGCCCCTCGTCGTCGGCACCGGCCTGCTCGTCGTCGCCGCCCTCCTCGCGGTCGACGTGCTGCGCGGCGGCCGGGGCCAGGCCGAGACCGGCGAGGACATCGACCTGTCCGAACCCGCCGACTGGCGCACGGTGCTGCTGCTCACCGGCGTGTTCCTGGGCGCCGCCGTGCTCATAGAGCCGCTCGGTTTCCCCGTCGCGGGTGCACTGCTGTTCTGGGGGGCGGCCTTCGCGCTCGGCAGCCGCAGACTCGACCGCGACCCGCTGATCGCGGCGGTGATCTCCCTGGTCACCTACGTCGTGTTCAACAACCTGCTCGGAGTGCCGCTGCCCGGCGGTCCGCTGATGGGAGTGCTGTGACATGAATGGCCTCAACTCCCTCCTGGACGGCTTCGGTACGGCCCTCACCCCGCTCAACCTGCTCTGGGCCGCGGTCGGTGTGCTCCTCGGCACGGCGATCGGCGTGCTGCCCGGCATCGGCCCGGCGATGGCGGTGGCCCTGCTGCTGCCGGTGACGTACGGGCTCGAGCCGACCGGCGCGTTCATCATGTTCGCCGGGATCTACTACGGTGCGATGTTCGGCGGTTCGACGACCTCGATCCTGCTCAACACGCCCGGTGAGAGCGCGGCCGTGGTCGCGGCCATGGAGGGCAACCCCATGGCCAAGTCGGGGCGTGGCGCCCAGGCCCTCGCGGCCGCCGCGATCGGGCACTTCGCGGGCGGCATGGTCGGCACGGTGCTGCTGGTCGCGCTGGCCCCGACGGTCGCCGACCTCGCCGTGGACATCGGCGCGCCGGACTACTTCGCCATCATGGTGCTGGCGTTCATCGCCGTCACGTCCGTGCTGGGTTCGTCCCGGATCCGCGGCCTCGCCTCGCTGCTGATCGGCCTGACGATCGGTCTGGTGGGCCTGGACCGGATGACCGGCCAGCAACGGCTGACGTTCGGTTCGCTGCAACTCGCCGACGGCGTCGACGTGGTGATCGTCGCGGTGGGGCTGTTCGCCATCGGTGAGGCCTTGTGGGTCGCCGCGCATCTGCGGCGCCGGCCGCCGGACCCGATTCCGGTGGGCCGGCCGTGGCTGGGCCGCGCGGACGTGAAGCGCACCTGGAAGTCCTGGGCGCGCGGCCCGTTCATCGGCTTCCCGTTCGGTGCGATCCCGGCGGGCGGGGCGGAGATCCCGACCTTCCTGTCGTACGTCACGGAGAAGCGGCTGTCCAAGCACAAGGACGAGTGGGGCAAGGGGGCCATCGAGGGTGTCGCGGGTCCGGAGTCGGCCGCTTCGGCCTCGGCGGCGGGCACGCTGGTGTCGATGCTGACCCTGGGTCTGCCGACCACGGCGGTCGCGGCGGTGATGCTGGCGGCGTTCCAGCAGTACGGCATCCAGCCGGGCCCGCTGCTCTTCGAACGCGAACCGGACCTGGTGTGGGGTCTGATCGCCTCGCTGTTCGTCGGCATGGTGCTGCTGCTCGCCCTGAATCTGCCGCTGGCCCCGGTCTGGGCGAAGCTGCTGCGCATCCCGCGGCCGTATCTGTACGCGGGGATCCTGTTCTTCGCCGCGGTGGGCGCGTACGCGGTCGGCGGTGAGGCGATCGATCTGGTGATTCTGCTGATCATCGGTCTGATCGGTTTCGGGATGCGGCGCTACGGACTGCCGGTGCTGCCCGCCATCATCGGGGTGATCCTCGGCCCGGCCGCCGAGCAGCAGCTGCGCCGCGCCCTGCAGATCAGCGACGGCAGTGTCACGGGCCTGGTGAACACGCCGTTCTCGGTGATTGTTTACGTGGTCGTGATCCTCCTCCTGGCCTGGCCGCTGGTGCGCAAGGTCCTGCCCCGGAAGGCCGCGCGGACCTGATCGAACGCCGGTTTCGACGCTCGGGGCGCGGCTCGTCGAAGCCGCGCCCCCACGGCGTACGGAAGGCACGGCGCTCGCACCGCGATCCGTCCACCCCCTTGACGGGTCAGCGACAACAGTGGCTTCATGTCCGGCATGGGAGCGCTCCCACCTCATCCGAGAAAGGGGACATCATGCGCGGCACCCGCCTCATGCGCTTACGCACGCTGCCGCTCCTCGGCCTGCTGGTCGCCCTGTTCCTGCCGCTCGCGCCGGTCGCGGCACCGAGCGCGGCGGCCGCACCGGCGGCGGCCGCACCGGTGCGCATCATGCCGCTCGGCGACTCCATCACCGGTTCGCCCGGCTGCTGGCGGGCGGTGCTGTGGAACCGGCTGCGGAACGCCGGTCACACCGGCATCGACTTCGTCGGCACACTGCCCGGGCAGGGCTGCGGCGTGGAGTACGACGGCGACAACGAGGGACACGGCGGGGAACTGGTCACCGCCGTCGCGGACCGGAACCTGCTCCCCGCCCGGCTTGCCGCGACCCGTCCGGACATCGTTGTCATGCACTTCGGCACCAACGACGTATGGAGCGGCCTCTCCCCCGACCGCATTCTCGCCGCCTACGACAGGCTGGTCGCCCAGATGCGGGAGTCCAACCCGGACATGCGTGTTCTCGTCGCCCGGCTCATTCCGATGAACCCCGCCTCGTGCGCCGCCTGCGCCCAGCGCGTCGTCGACTTCAACGCCCGTGTCCCCGGGTGGGCCGCGGCGGCGAGCACCAGCCGCTCGCCGGTGACCGTGGTCGACCAGTGGACGGGCTTCGACACGGCCACCGACACGTACGACGGTGTGCATCCGAACGCCGCCGGCGACGAGAAGATCGCCGCCCGCTGGTTCCCGGCCCTGGCCGCACTCCTGGAGGACGGCGTCCCGGGTGGTCCGGGCGACCCGGATGACCCTGGCGACGACCTCGCCTGCACCGCCTCCTTCCGGAGCGTCTCCGCCTGGCAGGGCGGATACCAGGCCGAGGTGACGGTGGCCAACACCTCCACCGCTCCCCTCAGCGGCTGGACGGTGACGGTCGTACCGGCCGACGGCGCCCGTCTCACCCAGGTCTGGAACGGCACACTCCGCACGGCCCCCGACGGCACCGCCACCGTCACCGACGCGGGCTGGAACGGCACGCTCGCCCCCGGCGCGAGCGCGGCCTTCGGCCTCATCGCCACGACTCCGGCGACGTCCGCCGCCCCGGCCGCGACCGTCGACTGCGCGGTCACGGCCGCCAGCTGACACACGGCGAACGGCCCGACCCCCTCTCCCCACCCCCGACGCACGGATCGCACGCAGCAACCCACTCCCCCCACCCGACGCACGGTGCACGCGCAGCAACCCTCTCCCCCCACCCGACGCACGGCGCACACGGACCGACCCCTTCCTCCTCCCACCCACTGGAGCCGCCATGAGATCCCCCCAACGCCGCACCGTCCCCCGTACCGCCGGCCTCCTCGGCCTCCTTCTGGGACTCCTCCTCCCGCTCGTCGCCCTCACCACCCCGGCCCATGCGGCGCCCACCGGTTTCCGCGTCGAGAACGGCCGGCTCCTCGAGGCCTCCGGCAACGACTTCGTCATGCGCGGGGTCAACCACGCGCACACCTGGTACGCCGACCGGACCGACTCGCTGGCGCACATCAAGGCCAAGGGCGCCAACACCGTACGAGTGGTGCTCTCCAGCGGTGACCGCTGGACCCGCAACGACGCCTCCGACGTGGCCGACGTCGTCGCGCGGTGCAAGCAGAACCGGCTGATCTGCGTGCTGGAGGTGCACGACACCACCGGCTACGGCGAACAGAGCGGAGCGGTCACCCTCTCCCGCGCCGCCGACTACTGGATCAGCGTGCAGAGCGCACTGGCCGGCCAGGAGGACTACGTCATCGTCAACATCGGCAACGAGCCGTACGGCAACGCGAACTACACGGCCTGGACGGACGACACCAAGGCGGCGATCCGGAAGCTGCGGGACGCCGGCTTCGACCACACCCTGATGGTCGACGCCCCGAACTGGGGCCAGGACTGGGCGTTCACCATGCGCGACAACGCCGCCTCGGTCTTCGCCGCCGACCCCGACGCCAACACGGTCTTCTCCATCCACATGTACGGCGTCTTCGACACCGCCGCCGAGATCAGTGACTACCTGGGCCGCTTCGTCGCCGCCCGACTTCCCATCGTGGTCGGTGAGTTCGGTCACGACCACTCCGACGGCAACCCCGACGAGGACACCATCCTGGCGGTCACCCGGCAACTCGGCCTCGGATACCTCGGCTGGTCCTGGAGCGGCAACGGCGGTGGGGTCGAGTACCTGGACATGGTGACGGACTTCGACCCCGACCGGCTGACCGGCTGGGGCGAGCGGCTGTTCAACGGCGCCGACGGCATCGCCGCCACCTCCGAGGAGGCCGCGGTCTACGGATCGGGCCCGGGCGACGACACCAAGGCCCCGACCGCCCCCGGCACCCCGCGCGCCTCGGCGGTGACCGCGTCGTCCGTCACCCTGAACTGGGGCGCCGCCACGGACGCGGTCGGTGTCACGGGCTACGACGTGGTGCGGGTCAGTGGTGACGAGGAGAGCGCCGTCACGACGACGGCCGGCACCTCCGCCACCGTCACCGGCCTCACCGCGGACACCTCGTACACGTTCGCCGTCTACGCCCGGGACGCCGCCGGCAACCGCTCGCCGCGCTCGGCCACGGTGACCGTCACCACGTCGTCCGGGGGTACGGCGGGATCCTGCCAGGTGGGCTACCGGGTGACGGGCGAGTGGCCCGGCGGCTTCCAGGGCGAGGTCACCGTCCGCAACACCGGCAGCGCGGCGGTCAACGGGTGGACGCTGCGCTGGGCCTTCCCCGCCGACCAGCGGATCACCAACATGTGGGGCGGCACCGCGGCCCAGAGCGGTGCCGAGGTCACCGTCACCTCCGCCGGGTACACCGCGTCGATCCCGGCCTCCGGCTCGGTCACGCTCGGCTTCACGGGCACGCGGTCCGCCGCGAACCCCGGCCCCACGGCGTTCAGCCTGAACGGCGCCGACTGCTCCGTGGCCTGACGGACCGCTGCCCGGAAGGATCCCTCCCCCTTCCGGGCAGCCCTTCCCCGGCCCGATCAGACGAGATGGGCGAAGACCACCAGGTTCTCGGTGTAGTCCTTGGCGGCACGGTCGTAGTCGCCGGCGCAGGTGATGAGCCGGACCTGGGCGTCGGGCGTGTCGGCGTACACGCGCTCGTCGGGGAAGTCGTCCTTGTCGAAGGACTCCGTCTCGTCCACCACGAACGTGGCCTTGCTCCCGTCGGCGCGCAGGACCCGGAAGCGGTCCCCCTCCTCCAGTTCGCCGAGTCGGGCGAACACGGCCGGGGACGTCGCCGTGTCCACGTGCCCGGCGATGATCGCCGTACCGCGTTCGCCCGGGGAGACGCCCTTGGCGTACCAGCCGACCAGGTTGGTGTTGTGGGGTGGTGGGGGCTCGAGCTGGCCCTTGCTTCCGATGGCGAGGTCGGTGAACGGCGCGTCGACGTCGATGCCGGGGATGAGCAGCCGGGTCGGCTCGGACCTCGGCAGATGCTTGTGCGCCGACGCACGGGGCGCGGGCTCGCCCGCGGCCGGGTCGGTCGAGGAGGAGGCGGACGGAGCCGCGGAGACCGCGGGGGGCGCCTGCCGTCCGTGGGCGTCGTCGGGAGGATCCTCGCCGCCGCCCATCAGCGTCACGGCCAGCATCAGGCCGGCCCCGCTCCAGAAGACCGCCGTCATGACGGCGCGCACTCTCCGCCGCAACGGTGACGGCGGATCGGTTTCCAGGGGCGTGGGGGGAGTGGCCGGCATCGGGGGAACCACCTCATTCGGGCACGGCAGCGGGTACGACACGCGAAGGGCCCGGCAGGGCCGAGACGACACGCGAACGGGCGAGCGGGGCCGTCATGACGCGCGCGGCGCGTACGACGGCCCCGGCCGCTATGTCGCCGGGCATGGCTCAGGCCACGTCGCCGGTGATCTTCTTGCGGCGCAGCGCGTAGGCGCCGGTGCCGAGGACAGCGAGGGCGGCCAGGCCGCCTGCGGTGACACCGGGCTGGGCGAGTCCGCCGCCGCCGGTGTGCATGCCGCCGCGCGGCTTCTCGTGGTTCCCCTCCTTGTCGTGCTTGCCGCTCCAGGAGTCCTCGCTCTTGGATTCGCCCTTGTCCTTGTACGTCTCGGGGTCGTACTTCGGGTCCTTGGCGGTGCCCCAGTCCTCCTCGCCGACGGCGGCCAGCGCGCCGCCGCCCGTGTGCATTCCGCCGCGCGGCTTGTCGTGCTCGCTTTCCTTGTCGTGCTTGCTCTCCTTGTCGTACTCCTTGCTGTAGGAAGACTTGTCGTGGCCTTCGTCACCGGTGTGGTCGGCGTAGGCTGCGGGCGCGGCGATGGCGAGTGCCGCCGTGGCCGTTGCGGCCGCGAGCACCATGCGGGCAGAGCGCATCGATCAGTCCTTCCGCGGGAGACCGGGCAGCTGACTCCGCGTCAGCACGGATGTCCCGTTCTCCGGCATGATCCACGGTTGGTCATGCCGCGCGGTCCCACCATCCGGGACGTTCACACGGGGTACCGCCCCCACCCGTACGGCGTCATCCGGCCGCGCCCACCGCCGTCCGCGCTCCGGCCTCCACGGCTTCTTGCTCCTGGCCCGGTCGCCACTTAACCTGACTTTGTGCCGCTAATAAACAAAACCCGTTCGCACAGCGTGGTGCCGGGTACCGACCTCGTCCGCCTCCGTCTCGCCCTGACCGCCTTCTTCGCCCTCGACGGCTTCGTCTTCGCCGGCTGGGTCGTGCGCATCCCGGCCATCAAGGAACAGACCGGCGCCTCCGCGAGCGCGCTGGGCCTCGCCCTGCTCGGCGTCTCCGCCGGGGCCGTCGTCACCATGACGCTCACCGGCCGGCTGTGCCGCCGGTACGGCAGCCACCTGGTCACCGTCGTCTGCGCGGTGGTGCTCTGCCTCAGCGTCGGCCTGCCGCCGCTGACCCATTCCGCCGTCGCGCTCGGCACCGTGCTGCTGCTGTTCGGCGCGGCCTAGGGCGGGATCAACGTCGCCTTCAACAGCGCCGCCGTCGATCTGGTGGCCGCGCTGAGGCGGCCGATCATGCCCAGTTTCCACGCCGCGTTCAGTCTGGGCGGCATGATCGGGGCGGGGCTGGGAGCGCTGGTCGCCGGCTCGCTGTCGCCGACCCGGCACTTGTGGGGGCTCGCCGTCGTCGGCCTGCTGGTGACGGCGGTCGCGGGGCGGGCACTGCTGCGGTGCGAGCCGCTCACCCCGGCGGACGCCGGACGCTCCGAGCCGTCGGCCCCGCGCAGGACGGACCGGCGCACCCGGGCGCTGGTGATCGTCTTCGGGCTGATCGCGCTGTGCACCGCCTACGGCGAAGGGGCGCTGGCCGACTGGGGGGCGCTCCATCTCGAGGAGGACCTCGACGCCTCACCGGGCGCGGCGGCCGTCGGATACTCCCTCTTCGCGCTGGCCATGACGATCGGGCGGCTCACCGGTACGACCCTCCTCGAACGGCTGGGCCGCACCCGCACCATCCTCGCGGGCGGTTCCACGGCCGCGGCCGGAATGCTCCTCGGCGCGCTCGCCCCGTCCCTGTGGGCGGCCCTGCTCGGCTACGCGGTCACGGGTCTCGGGCTGGCGAACCTCTTCCCCGTCGCGATCGAACGGGCGGGTGCCCTCGCGGGCCCCAGCGGGGTGGCCACCGCCTCCACCCTGGGTTACGGCGGCATGCTTCTCGGTCCGCCGGCGATCGGCTTCATGGCCGACTGGTTCAGCCTTCCGGCGGCCCTGACCAGCGTGGCGGTGCTGGCCGCGGTGGCCACCGCCATCGGCTTCGCCACCCGCCGCGTGCGCACGGACTGAATCCGTACGGCCGTCCGGGCACCGGCGCGGATCAGGCCGCCGGTGCCGGGGTACCCGGGGGTCGGCGTCCGCCGGTCCTCCGTTGGCGGGCGCCGACCGCGCGACCGCCCCACGGAGACGGGAGAGACCGTGACCGAGCAGCAGCACCCCGCCGAGCAGTATCCGACGCCCGATTTTCCCGCCCAGGACCAGCCTCATCCCGGCTGGACCGGCCCGATGGACCCGCCGCCGGACCACGGTGAGGACTCGTACCGGGGCAGCGGCCGGCTGACGGACCGCACGGCCGTGATCACGGGCGGGGACTCAGGGATCGGCCGGGCGGTCGCCCTGGCGTTCGCCCGCGAGGGCGCGGACGTGGTCTTCACGTACCTGGACAGCGAGAAGGACGACGCCGCCGAGACCGTGCGATGGGTGGAGGAGGCGGGCCGGCGGGCCGTGCCCGTCGCGTGCGACGTGCGGGACGAGGAGAACTGCCGGGCGCTGATCGACCGCGCGGTGTCGGAGTTCGGCCGGATCGACATCCTGGTGAACAACGCGGCGTACCAGATGTCGCAGCCCGACGGAATCGAGGCGATCTCCACCGAGCAGTTCGACCGCGTGCTGCGGACCAATCTGTACGGCATGTTCTGGCTGTGCAAGATGGCGCTGCCGCACATGCGGGAGGGTGGCAGCATCATCAACTCGGCGTCCGTGCAGGCGTACAAGCCGAGTCCGCATCTGCTGGACTATGCGACCACGAAGGGCGCCATCGTCACGTTCACCCAGGGGCTGGCGCAGATGGTGATCGACCGCGGCATCCGGGTCAACGCCGTGGCGCCGGGCCCGGTGTGGACGCCGTTGATCCCGGCGACGCTGCCGGACACCCAGGAGTTCGGCAAGCAGGCGCCCATCGGCCGGCCGGCCCAGCCGGCCGAGATGGCTCCCGCGTATGTCTTCCTCGCCTCCCAGGAGGCGTCGTACATCACGGCCGAGATCGTCAACGCGACGGGCGGCACCCCGCTGCCGTAGGTCACGGGCGCGCCGTACGGCAGACTTCTCCCCATGGACACTGCCTGGTTCGTGGACATCCTCGAGGAGGAGGGCCGGCTGCTGGCCGCCGCGTCGGAGGAGGCGGGCACGGCCGCCTCCGTTCCGGCCTGCCCGGGATGGGAGATACGGGACCTGCTCCGGCACACCGGCGTGGTGCACCGTTGGGCCGCGGCCTTCGTGGCCGACGGGCACCTCGAGCCCCGGCCGATGGATGACCACCCCGACCTGGACGGCGCCGAGCTGGTGGCCTGGTACCGCGCCGCGCACCGCCGGCTGGTCGACACCCTGGCCGGGGCGACGCCCGACGTGGAGTGCTTCACCTTCCTGCCCGGACCGGCCTCCGCGCTCGCCTTCTGGGCCCGCCGCCAGGCGCACGAGACGGCGGTCCACCGCTTCGACGCCGAGTCCGCCCGCGGCGGCACTCCGGCCCCCATCGGCACGGACTTCGCGGTGGACGGCATCGACGAACTGCTGCGCGGCTTCCACGCGCGGCGCAAGAGCCGGGTGCGCAGCGAGAAGCCCCGCATCCTGAGGGTGCGCACCACCGACGCGGACGCGGTGTGGACCGTACGGCTGTCCGCGCAGCCGCCCGTGACCACACGGGACTCGGCCGAGGAAGCGGAGTGCGAACTGACCGGGCCGGCCGCGGAGTTGTATCTCGCGCTGTGGAATCGCCTGCCGGTTCCCGCGCAGTCGGGGGACCCGGGACTCGCCGCGCTCTGGCGGGAGACGTCCACCGTCGTCTGACGCCCGCCCGGACCGGCCGTTCAGCCCTCCGAGAGCATCCGGGCCAGCACCGCGCGCTGTACCGGCAGCGCCTCGCCGTGCAGCGCGCGCCCCTTCGGGGTGAGCGACACCCGCACTCCCCGGCGGTCCTCCGGGCACATCCCGCGCTCCAGCAGGCCGTCCTTCTCCAGCCGGGCGATCAGCCGGGAGAGCGCGCTCTGACTCAGATGCACGCGCTCGGAGATCTCCTGGACCCGGTAGGAGCCACCGCCCGAGCCGGCGCTTCGCGCGAGGATGTCCAGGACCTCGAAGTCGCTGGCGCACAGGCAGTGTTCCTGCAACGCGCGATCGATTTCGCACTGCGTGCGCGCATGCAGTGCGAGCACGTCCCGCCACCGTTCCACGAGCGCCTGTTCGGCCTGTTCCGCCGCCATGGGCGCACCGTAGCAGAGCGCCCGTTTCATTGCACCCGAATTAAATGTGCTTGCATTCGATGCATGCGCATGCAAATCTCTCGTGCATGACCTCTCCGCTCATCACCTCCGCGCCCGACGGGCGCTGGACCCCCCGGCTGTGGGGCACCCTGCTGGTGCTCTGCGCCGCGATGTTCCTGGACGCGCTGGACGTGTCCATGGTCGGTGTCGCCCTGCCGTCGATCGGTGCCGACCTCGGCCTGTCCACCTCGTCGCTGCAGTGGATCGTCAGCGGCTACATCCTGGGCTACGGCGGACTGCTGCTCCTCGGCGGGCGGGCGGCCGACCTGCTGGGCCGCCGTCAGGTCTTCCTGGTGGCCCTGGGCGTCTTCGCGGTCGCCTCGCTGCTCGGCGGGATGGTGGACTCGGGGCCGCTGCTGATCGCCAGCCGGTTCGTGAAGGGACTGAGCGCCGCCTTCACCGCCCCCGCCGGCCTGTCCATCATCACCACCACGTTCCCCGAGGGGCCGCTGCGCAACCGGGCCCTGTCGATCTACACCACCTGCGGCGCCACCGGCTATTCGATGGGCCTGGTCTTCTCCGGCCTGCTCACCGAGGCCAGTTGGCGACTCACCATGCTGCTGCCCGCGCCCATCGCGCTGATCGCCCTGGTGGCCGGTTGGAAGCTGCTGCCGCGCAGTGCCCGCGAACGCGGCCCCGGCGGTTACGACATCCCCGGCGCGGTGCTCGGTACGGCCTCGATGCTGCTGCTGGTGTTCACCGTGGTGCAGGCGCCCGAGGTGGGCTGGGCCACGGCCCGTACGACCCTGTCCTTCGTGGCCGTCGCCGTCCTGCTCGCCCTCTTCGTGACCGTCGAACGCCGCAGCCCGAGCCCGCTGATCCGGCTGGGCGTCCTGCGTTCCGGACCGCAAGTGCGCGCACAGATAGGCGCGTTCACCTTCGTGGGCAGTTACATCGGCTTCCAGTTCCTGGTCACCCTGTACATGCAGCAGCTGCTCGGCTGGTCGGCACTGCACACCGCGCTGGCCTTCCTGCCGGCGGGCGCGCTGGTGGCGCTGTCGGCGACCAAGGTCGGCGCCGTCATCGACCGGTTCGGCACCGCACGCCTGATCGTGGCGGGCTTCGCCCTGATGGTCGCCGGATACGTGCTGTTCCTGCGCATCGACCTCGACCCGGTCTACGCGGCGGTCATTTTGCCGACCATGCTGCTCGTCGGCTCCGGCTTCGCCCTGACCTTCCCCTCGCTCAACGTCCAGGCCACCAACGGCGTCGACGAGCACGAACAGGGCATGGTCTCCGGTCTGCTCAACACCTCGGTCCAGGTGGGCGGGGCGGTCTTCCTGGCGGTGGTGACGGCCGTGGTGACCGCGAACTCCTCGGAGAACGCCACCCGCCAGCAGGTTCTCGACAGCTACCGGCCCGGCCTCGTGGTCGTGGCACTCATCGCCCTCACGGGCCTGCTCGTCGCACTCTCGGGACTGCGCGGCATCCGCCGCCGGGGTGGCTCCGTGGTCGTGGCCAAGTCCACCGTGCGGGAGACGGAGGCGGAGCGCGTGGGCACCCCCCAGTAAGACCGTGTCCACCGTGCGCCCGGCGGGTCGCTTGCCCGCCGGGCACACGCCTGTTTGACTCCGGGAGTGACGGACATCGGGGGGCGAGCATGACGGTTCACGGGGGACGCCGGACCCAGGCCGAACGGGACGCGATCACCGTCGAGATCGGGTACGCGCTGTGCAGCGCGGCGTTCGCCGCGGCGGTCGTCCTGGGCGCCGTGACGGGTCCCGCGCTGCTCTTCGACCTGCCGGAGGCCGTCGAGGCGTCGCTGTCGTACGCCGGCCCGGTACTCGCCACGGCCCTGTTCGCCGTCCGCACGATCACCGTGCTGGTGCGCTTCCGGCGAGGGGCTCAGCCCAGCCAGCCCGGCCGGACCAGCCCCGACTCATAAGCCATAACGACCAGTTGGGCCCGGTCGCGGGCGCCGAGTTTCACCATGGTGCGGCTGACGTGGGTCTTCGCCGTGAGGGGACTGACGACCAGACGCCGGGCGATCTCCTCGTTGGACAGGCCGATGCCCACCAGCGCCATGACCTCCCGCTCCCGCTCGGTGAGCTCGGCCAGGGCGTCGGCGGCGGCCGGTTCCTTGGAACGGGCCGCGAACTCCGCGATCAGCCGACGCGTCACCCCGGGCGACAACAACGCGTCACCGCCCACCACCGCCCGCACCGCGCGCAGCAGTTCCTCCGGCTCGGTGTCCTTGACCAGGAAGCCCGAGGCCCCCGAGCGGATGGCCTCGAAGACGTACTCGTCCAGCTCGAAGGTGGTGAGCATGACCACCTTCACCTCCGCCAGCTCCGCGTCCTCCGTCACCCGACGGGTGGCGGCCAGACCGTCGAGCGCGGGCATCCGGATGTCCATCAGCACGACGTCGGGCCGCAGTTCACGGATCAGCCGCACGGCCTCCTCGCCGTCCGACGCCTCCCCCGCCACCTCGATGTCCGGCTGCGCGTCCAGCAGCGCACGGAACCCCGCCCGGACCAGTGACTGGTCGTCGGCGAGCAGTACGCGGATCACCGGTCCTCCTTGGTCTCGAGCGGCAGTACGGCGAGCACCCGGAATCCGCCGTCGGGTCGCGGACCCGCCTCGATGGTGCCATCCAGCGCGGCGGCCCGCTCCCGCATCCCGGCGAGTCCGTTCCCGCTGCCTCCCGCGTCGGCGCCGGTGGCGGGCCCGTCGTCGTCGATGCGCAGCCGCAGCCGTCCCCCGTCCCGCTCGATGCACACGCGCGCCTCGCGCGAGCCCGAGTGCCGTACGACGTTGGTGAGGGCCTCCTGGACGATCCGGAAGGCGGCCAGGTCCGCGCCGGGGGGCAGCCGCGGCGCCTCCCCCTCGACGGTCACGGTCAGTCCCGCGCTCCCTGCCTGTTCGACCAGCTCGGCCAGCCGGTCCAGACCGGGGGCGGGGGCGCGGGGCGCGGCACCGGGCGCCCGCAGCGTGTCGAGCACCTGACGCACCTCCCCGAGCGCCTCCTTGCTCTTGGCCTTGATGGTGCCGAGCGCGGTGCGCGCCTGCTCCGGGTCGCTGTCCAGCAGCGCGAGGCCCACGCCCGCCTGCACGTTGATCACGGAGATGCTGTGCGCGAGCACGTCGTGCAGTTCCCGGGCGATCCTCAGCCGTTCCTCGTCCGCGCGGCGCCGCGCCGCCTGGGCCCGCTCGGCCCGCTCCCGTGCCCATTGTTCACGGCGGGTGCGGGCCAGTTCCGACACCGCCACGAGCGCCACCAGCCAGGTGGCGATCACGATCTCCTGGTTCCAGGAGGCGGCCCGGTCACCGGAGGGCGGCAGCCAACGGAACAGGACGTGGGCGATCAGCAGGTGCCCCGTCCAGAAGGTCGCCATCGCCGCCCAGGCGGCATGCCGGTGCCCCGAGACGATGGCGCTGAAGCAGGCCACGACGACGGTGACGAACACCGGCCCGTACGGGTATCCGGCCCCCAGGTAGACCAGGACGGCGGCGACGGTGCCGAACACGACCGGCACGGCGTGCCGTTTCCGCCAGAGAAGGAGCGCGCCCGCCACGAAGAGCAGGGCCCGCCCGAACGGGTCCAGGGCGACCCGCTCGCCCTCCTGTGCGTGGGCCGCGAAGGTGGAACCGGCCAGCACGAACGCCGTGACCAGCACGGTGGAACGCCATGGCCACCGGGGGCGCCGGCTGCCTTCGCCGTCGCCCTGAAGGGCCCCGTCGTGCTCTTCGGGCTCGTCGACCCAGCGGCTCCAGCCTGGCGGGCGGTGCCGCCACCACCGGGGCGGTCGCCCGTGGCGCCACCACCCCGGCGGGCCGTCTCCGGGTCCACGCTGCTCGTCCATGTCCGCCACGCTAGACGCCGGGCACCCCGGACGGCGTCACCCCGGCGTGGTGATCACACGTACTCCCGGCGAAGTACGCGCGCGGCCGGCCGGCGCGGGTTCTTTCAGGTTGCGGGTCCCTGCTGCGGATACACCAGGCCCACCGTGTGCGCGAGCTGCCCGACCACATGACGGAAGAACGTGTCGCGGTCCTCCACGACCCGGTTGAACTGCCCGAACAACTCGAAGCCGATCATCCCGAACAGCTGGGCCCAGGCCGCGACGGTCGTCGCCACCACCTCGGGCGGCAGATCAGGGGCCAGTTCGGCGGCCATCCGCACGGCTTCCGGCTTCAGCTCCGGCGGCAGCGGCGGCTTGGCGAGGCCGAGACCCGCTTGCGCGTCCCTGAGGATGCCGACGACGACGAGAACGGCGCGGGCGGCGGCCGGAACGGTCGTGTCGGGCGCGGTGTAGCCGGGCACCGGCGTGCCGTAGATCAGCGCGTACTCGTGCGGATGCGCGAGCGCCCAGGCGCGCACGCCCTCGCACACGGCGGTCCAGCGCTGGACGGGCCCGACGTCGGCGGCCGCGTCGCGTGCCGCTTCGGCTGCCTCGCCGAGGGACTCGTAGGCGTCGATGATGAGGGCGGTGAGCAGGTCGTCACGGCTGGGGAAGTAACGGTAGAGGGCGGAGGAGGCCATGCCGAGTTCGCGTGCGACGGCTCGCAGGGAGAGCTTGGTGGCGCCTTCCTTCGCCAGCTGTCTGCGGGCCTCTTCCTTGATGGCCGCGGTGACTTCGATCCTGGCCCGGGCGCGGGCACCGTGTGTGCTGCTCATGGGAGCAGTGTTCCACGAAGCAGAGCACTGCACACAAACGCGAGCGGCGAACGCGTATGCGAGCGGCGAGCACAATGGGGAGCGCTGATCTCGCTGGAGAGCACTGCTCTTGCTTTGGAGCACCGATCTCAGGCAGACTGGGCGGCAGCGGTAAGCGAGAACGCTGCTCTCAAATGTGAGCAGCAATCTCAAAGAAGAGCGCCGCTCGCCACGGAGCGCCGCTCCCGAAGAAGAACACGCCTCCGAAAAGTGAGCACCGCTCACCCAAGGGAGCGCTGCTCACCGCCCCGCATACCGCCCTGCACACCGCCCCGCCCGCCCAACTCCACCCATCCACCCACCCGCCCCACGGGAGCCCCGATGTCCACGCACGTTCAGAAGCCCGGCTGGTTCACCGTCAACGTCTTCAACCGGCTCGTCGCATGGCTGACCCGCCGTGGGCTCAGCGTCTGGGGCTCCCGCGTCCTCGCCGTCCGCGGCCGCAAGAGCGGCCAGTGGCGGACCACCCCGGTCAACCTGCTCACCGTCGACGGCGAGCGGTACCTCGTGGCGCCGCGCGGCCACGTCCAGTGGACGCACAACATGCGCGCGGCCGGCGGCGGCGAGCTGCACCTCGGCAAGAGCGTCGAGGTGTTCACCGCCACGGAGGTGGCCGACGACGACAAGCCGCCGCTGCTGCGCGCCTACCTCAAGCGGTGGAAGGCGGAGGTCGGGGTCTTCTTCAAGGGCGTCGGCCCCGACTCCTCCGACGACGAACTGCGCCGCATCGCCCCCGACCATCCGGTGTTCCGGATCACGGCCGAGAGCTGATCCCTTCCCACGGTCGGGATCAGCCCCACCTCCACGGTCGGGAGCAGCCTCACGCTCGGGAGCAGCCTCACCCTCACGCTCAGGAGCAGCCTCACCCCACGGTCAGGAGCCGGCCTCTTCCCCCGCCGGACGCCGGTCGAGCGCCAGCAGGGCGCGGTGGGCCATCGGGTGGGTGCGGACCAGTTCGCCGAGCGTCGTCGAGCCCTGCGTGATGTCCTTGAACGCCTTCCAGGCCGGGCGGAATCCGGTGAGGACCGCGTGGAACACTCCCGGGCGCCGTTCGAACGCGGCCAGCATCCGCTTGCCCACGCTCATCTCCACGCCCAGCCCCGCCTTGACGGCGAAGGCGTAGTTCAGCGCCTGGCGGCGCGTGTCCACGGCGTCGTGGGCCTCGGCGATCCGCACCGCCCACTCCCCCGCCAGCCGGCCCGAGCGCAGTGCGAAGGAGATGCCCTCGCGGGTCCACGGCTCGAGCAGCCCGGCCGCGTCCCCGCACACCAGCACCCGGCCGCGCGACAGCGGCGAGTCGTCGGCACGGCAGCGGGTCAAGTGCCCGGAGGAGATGCTCGGTTCGAAGCCTGCGAGGCCGAGCCGTCCGATGAAGTCCTCCAAGTACCGTTTGGTGGCGGCGCCTTCACCACGACGCGAGATCACACCGACGGTGAGCGTGTCACCCTTGGGGAAGACCCAGCCGTAACTGCCCGGCATGGGGCCCCAGTCGATGAGCACCCGCCCCTTCCAGTCCTCGGCGACGGTCTCGGGCACCGGGATCTCCGCCTCGAGGCCCAGGTCGACCTGGTCCACCTTGACCCCGACATGGGCTCCTATGCGGCCCGCGCTGCCGTCCGCGCCGACCACGGCCCGCGCGAGCACCGTCTCGCCGCCCTGCAGTACGACGGCGACCGTGCGCCGGTCCGGTACGGCCGATCCGTGCTGCTCCACGCGCTGCACGGCGACGCCGGTGCGCAGTTCGGCCCCCGCCTTCTGCGCGTGCTCCACGAGTTGCTGGTCGAACTCGGGCCGGTTGATCAGCCCGAACAGCATCTGGCGGGAACGGCGGGTGCGGCTGAAGCGGCCGTTGCTGGAGAACGTCACCGCGTGCACCCGGTCCTTCAGCGGAAGTTCGAAGCCGGGCGGGAGCGAGTCGCGCGAGGGGCCGATGATGCCGCCGCCGCACGTTTTGTAGCGTGGCAGCTCCGCCTTCTCCAGCAGCAGCACGCGCCGCCCCGCGACCGCCGCCGCGTAGGCGGCCGAAGCCCCCGCGGGTCCCGCGCCCACCACGACGACATCCCACACCTGCCGCACGTCGTCCGCCGAAGAGTTCTCGCTGCTCACGATGGTCTACTGCTCCCGATCCAGCCGCCTGCCGCTCTGTCCCCCCGCATCCTACGGCGGCGATCGACTGGGGCCACTGTGGGAGGATCGGCGGCGTAAGTGCCCCGTACACGGGTCCTCACGCACACCGCACGATCTTCTCGTACGAAGACGTACGCAGAAGTACAACGTCGCACCCACAAGGAGCGTGCCCATGTCGTCGAATCCGGTCGCCGCGACCGTCGCCTCGCTGATGCCCAGGGCGAAGGAGGAGCTCACCGAGCTGGTGGCCTTCAAGTCGGTGGCGGACTTCGGCCAGTTCCCGCGCAGCGAGAGCGAGGGCGCCGCGCGCTGGATCGCCGACGCGCTGACCGCCGAGGGATTCCAGGACGTGGCGCTGCTGGACACCCCGGACGGCACACAGTCGGTGTACGGCTACCTGCCCGGCCCGGAGGGCGCCAGGACCGTCCTGCTCTACGCGCACTACGATGTGCAGCCGCCGCTGGACGAGTCCGGCTGGACCACCCCGCCCTTCGAGCTGACCGAGCGCGACGGCCGCTGGTACGGACGCGGGACCGCGGACTGCAAGGGCGGCGTGATCATGCATCTGCTGGCGCTGCGCGCGCTGAAGGCCGACGGCGGCGTCCCCGTGCACGTCAAGGTGATCGTGGAGGGGTCCGAGGAGCAGGGCACCGGCGGTCTGGAGCGGTACGCCGAGGAGCACCCCGATCTGCTGACGGCCGACGCCGTCGTGATCGGCGACGCGGGCAACTTCCGCGCCGGCCTGCCGACGGTCACCTCCACGCTGCGCGGCATGACGCTGGTGCGGGTGTCCGTCGACACGCTCGAGGGCAATCTGCACTCCGGCCAGTTCGGCGGTGCCGCGCCGGACGCGCTGGCCGCGCTGGTCCGCGTACTGGACTCGCTGCGCGCCGAGGACGGCAGCACCACCGTGGACGGGCTGAGCGCCGGCAGCGCGTGGGACGGACTGCAGTACGACGGCGACCAGTTCCGCAAGGACGCCAAGGTGCTCGACGGTGTGGAGCTGATCGGTTCCGGCACGGTCGCCGACCGCATCTGGGCGCGTCCGGCGGTCACCGTGCTCGGCATCGACTGCCCGCCGGTGGTCGGCGCCACGCCCTCGGTGCAGGCGAGCGCCCGCGCGCTGATCAGTCTGCGGGTGCCGCCGGGCGTCGACGCGGCCGAGGCGACCGCCCTGCTCCGGGCGCACCTGGAGTCGCGCACGCCGTGGGGCGCCCGGGTGAGCACCGAACAGATCGGGCAGGGGCAGGCGTTCCGCGCGGACACCACCAGCCCCGCCTACCGGGCCATGGCCGAGGCGATGGCGGTGGCGTACCCGGGCCAGGAGATGCAGTACGCCGGCCAGGGCGGCTCCATCCCGCTGTGCAACACCCTCGCCGCCCTCTACCCGAAGGCGGAGATCCTGCTCATCGGCCTGAGCGAGCCGGAGGCCCAGATCCACGCGGTGAACGAGAGCGTGTCCCCGGACGAGCTGGAGCGGCTGTCGGTCGCCGAGGCGCTCTTCCTGCGCTCCTACGCGTCCGGCGCGAACTGACCCCTGCTCGGGTCGAAGCCCCCGTCCCCGGCCGGGTTCGGGGGCTTCGCTCCGCGCTGCACGCGTGGACGGAGCAGGCCGGGCGGCGACCGGGCCAGGGGGTGAGCCGGGCCGGGCAAAGAACCAGGCAGGGCAGCCACCTGGTCGGGACCCGGCCGCCCGACAGTCCGGTCTCAGCCGACCGGCACTCCCGCCTCCAGATACATCGCCTTGCCGCGTTCGCGTGCCCGCAGTGCCCCGCGCAGCCGTTCGTAGCGGACCGGTGGCAGCAGTTCGGCGGCCTCGGTCTCGGAGACGAAGCGCCAGCCGCGCAGTTCCGGTCCGGGCAGCAGCAGCCGTCCGGCCTCAGCGGCGTCGAGCCGTCCGCCGTCGAAGAGCAGCCGCAGCCCTCCGAATCCGGGCGGCGCGGGCGGCTCCCAGTCGACGACGAGCAGCGCGGGCACCTCATCGAGGCGGATCCCGGTCTCCTCGGCCACCTCGCGCATCCCGGCGCGTGCGGGAGCCTCACCGCGTTCGACGACTCCGCCTGGGAACTCCCAGCCCGCCTTGTAGGTCGGGTCGACGAGCAGCACGCGGTCGTGCTCGTCGAAGAGCAGGACGCCGGCGGCGACCGTCTCGGCGGTGGGCTCGGGTGTCTGGACGATGTCGCAGGCGGGAACCACCCCGCTGCCGACCGCCTCGGCGATCCGCAGGGCGGTGGCGTACGGGGTCAGGGCGGTGCTGTCGACCGGGTAGGCGTCGGCGGTGAGCCAGGAGGCGAGGGCCGCCTTGTAGGGCTCGATGTGGTCGTACGCCCACTGGCGGACGCGCACCTCTCCGTCGGGGAGGTCCGCGGGGACCTCCCGGCCGGCTATGCGCTCGCGCAGGATCGTTTCCGCCGGAGCGAGCAGGACATGTCTGACGGGTATCCGGCGGGCGGCGAGGCCACCGAAGATCTCGTCGCGGTACTCCTGACGCAGCAGGGTCATGGGGATCACGAGGGTCCCGCCGAGCTCGGCGAGCATCGCTGCCGCGGTGTCGATGACGAGACGTCGCCAGATCGGGAGGTCCTGGAAGTCGCCGACCTCGGCGAGGCGCTTGGGCGGGAGCAGCCGGTCCAGTGCTCCGCCGATGACCTCGGGGTCGAAGAGCGTGCTGTTCGGGATCAGCTCGATCAGTTCGCGCGCGGTGGTGGTCTTCCCCGCACCGAACGCGCCGTTGACCCAGACGATCACGTTTCCCCCTCTTCTGTTGGCCCCCTGTGGCTTGCCCGCTCCACCCTGCCACGGAAACCAGATCCAGTTGAGAAGGCATGAGAGCGGCGCCGGCGCCCCTCACGGCGAGGGGTGCCGGCGCCGTACGACTCCGCCGTGGCCGGGTCAGTCCCGGTCCTGGTCCACGTCCAGGAGCAGGGTGTTGTCCTCGGCGACGGTACGGTCGAGGGTGCTGAGGCTGTCGTCGACGTCGAGTCCGCCGAGGGTGTCGCCCAGCGCGTGCGACGGGGAGACGGCCGCGACGACGAACCCGGTGGCGAGGGAGGCGATGGCCAGCATGCTGCGCTTCTTCATGCCCGGCTCAACTGCGGAAACCGCCGCGGGGTCACGCACGGCTTCCCCAGGGTCCCCGGAGAGGCTCCCGCCGACGGTCCCCGGCCGCCTCTCACACCCCCGCGACCGCCGTGTCCGCCCTGCTGACCAGCGCCGCCGCGGCGGCGCCCACCAGGCCCGCGTCGGTGCCCATCTGTGCGGGGGCCACCGCGAGGCGCTGGACGAAGGACAGGGTGGCGTACTCGGCGAGGGCCTTGCGCAGGGGGGCGAAGAGGACCTCGCCCGCCTTGCCCACACCCCCGCCGATCACGGCTATGTCGATCTCCACGAGCGTCGCGGCGGCCGCGATGCCGGCGGCCAGCGCCCTGGCCGCCCGCTCGAAGGACGCGACGGCCACCGGGTCCCCGGCCCGGGCGGCCGCCGCGACCGCGGCGGCGGAGGTGTCGCCGTCCGGGCCGGGCCGCCAGCCGTTCTCCAGGGCCCGGCGCGCGATGTTGGGCCCGCTCGCGATCCGCTCCACACAGCCGCGCGATCCGCAGGGGCAGAGATCGCCGTCGAGGTCCACGCTGATGTGCCCGATGTGGCCGGCGTTGCCGGTGGGACCGGGGTGCAGCCGGCCGCCGAGGACCAGGCCGCCGCCGACCCCGGTGGAGACGACCATGCACAGGGCGTTGTCGTGACCGCGGGCGGCGCCCTGCCAGTGTTCGGCGGCCGTGATCGCCACGCCGTCGCCGATCAGCTCCACGGGCAGGCCCCCGGCCGCGTCCCGGACCCGGGCGACCAGCGGGTAGTCGCGCCAGCCGGGCACGTTCACCGGGCTCACCGTGCCCGCGGAGGCGTCCACGGGCCCGGCGCTGCCGATGCCGACGGCGCCGGCGCGCCGCCAGAGCGGGGAGGCGGTGAGTTCGCCGAGCACCGTCTCGACCGCGTGCATCACGGTCTCGCCGTCCTCGCGGGCAGGCGTCGGCTGCTGGGCGCGGACCAGGATCCGGCCCTGGCGGTCCACCAGAGCGCCGGCGATCTTGGTACCGCCGATGTCGAGCGCAGCCACGAGGTCGGTGTGCATCAGCGTCGGATCTCCCCGTCAAACATAGAAAAACATCTGAAACCCTGAGAACGACCATGCGCGACCAGGAGGCAACACATGGAGCACGGGCGGCGGCCCCGTCCTGCGACGATGTGCGGGCCGGAGTGCGCGTGGGACAGTGTCTACGAGCCTGACAACGTTGTCCAGGCTCTATGCTCGACGCCACATCCTCATACAACCCCATGGACCTACGCATCCCCGTGGCCGACAGGACAGGACACCGCACCGTGCCGGAGACGACCCGCCGCACCGCAAGCCTCCCAGGGACCCGTTACGGCAACCGTCCGACGATGAAGGACGTGGCGGCGCGCGCCGGGGTCGGCCTCAAGACGGTCTCCCGGGTGGTCAACGGCGAACCGGGGGTCACGCCCGAGACGGAACGCCGCGTCCAGGAGGCGATCGAGGCGCTCGGCTTCCGCCGCAACGACAGCGCCCGGGTGCTGCGCAAGGGCCGCACGGCCAGCATCGGCCTGGTTCTGGAGGACCTGGCGGACCCGTTCTACGGGCCCCTGAGCCGCGCGGTGGAGGAGGTGGCCCGCGCCCACGGCGCGCTGCTGATCAACGGTTCCAGCGCGGAGGACGCCGACCGCGAGCAGGAGCTGGTGCTGGCGCTGTGCGCCCGGCGGGTGGACGGGCTGGTGGTGATCCCGGCCGGCGACGACCACCGCTATCTGGAGCCGGAGATCAAGGCGGGCGTCGCCACGGTCTTCGTGGACCGCCCGGCCGGGCACATCGACGCGGACATCGTGGTGTCGGACAACTACGGCGGCGCCCGCGACGGGGTGAAGCATCTGATCGCGCACGGACACCGCAGGATCGGCTTCATCGGCGACATGCCCCGTATCCACACCGCGGCCGAGCGCCTGCGCGGCTACCGGACCGCCATGGAGGACGCGGGCATAGCGGTGGCGGACTCCTGGATGTCGCTGGGCGTCACCGACCCCGAGCGGGTCCGCCGCGCGGCCCGTGAGATGCTCTCCGGCCCGGAACCGGTCACCGCGATCTTCACGGGCAACAACCGGGTGACGGTCACCGTGATCCGGGTACTGGCCGAGCACACCCGGCCGGTCGCGCTGGTCGGCTTCGACGACATCGAGCTGGCCGATCTCCTCAACCCGGGTGTCACGGTCGTCGCGCAGGACGCGGCCGCGCTCGGCCGGACGGCGGCCGAGCGGCTGTTCCGCCGGCTGGACGGCACCCTGCTCACCCCGGAGCGCATCGAGCTGCCCACCCGGCTGATCACCCGCGGCTCCGGCGAGCTGCCCCCGGCGGACTGAGCGGGCGGTGC
Source organism: Streptomyces malachitofuscus (assembly GCF_055571035.1). Taxonomy (NCBI): domain Bacteria; kingdom Bacillati; phylum Actinomycetota; class Actinomycetes; order Kitasatosporales; family Streptomycetaceae; genus Streptomyces; species Streptomyces malachitofuscus. The sequence continues at coordinate 26,772 of NZ_JBVIGA010000009.1, forward strand.
CGGTGGAGGAGGGCCGCACCCTTCGGGCGCTGGGGCTGAACGAGGCGCCGCGTGAGCATCCGCTGCTGTACCCGGGTGCCTGGCCACAGGATTCGGGGCTGCTCGACGGGCCCCGGCTGCTGCCACTGGACCGTCTGGTGTACGAGGACCGCGTCCCGGTGCTGGCGGTCGGATCCAACGCCTGCCCCGGCCAGTTGCGGCACAAGATGGCCGAGTCCGGGATCATCACGCCGCTGCCGATGGTGCGCGCCCGGGTGACGGGCGTCGGCATCGGCGTCTCGGCGCACGTCAGCCGCATGGGCTACGTGTCCAACTCACCGGTCGCCACTCCGGGAGCGGTGCGTGAGCTGTTCGTCCTCTGGCTCGACGCCCGGCAGCTCACCGTGATCGACGCGAGCGAGGGCGCCCCGCGGCCGGACGGCAACTTCCGGCGCGCCTGGCTGCCCGCACCCGACGTGCGCATCGAGCCGGCCGACGACTCGGTGCTGCCCGGCGCGTACGCGTACGTCAACCGCCACGGTGTGCTGCACGACGGCACCGGCGTGCCGCGCGCCCATCCGGGCCAGCGGCCGCTGCTCACCGAACTGCTCGTGAACGTGCCCGGCCTGCGGGAGCTGTTCGGCACCTCCCCCGAGGAGTTCTCCGCCAGGGCCCGCGCCGACCGTGAGCTGTGCGCGCGGGGCACCCGGCTGTTCGCCGAGGAGAAGCTGGTGACGGCCTGCGGCCTGGAGCGGTACGCGGAGTCTCAGCAGTACGGAAGTCCGGGCACGGGCGCGTCGTTGGCACCGCCCCTGATGTAGACGTCGTTGACCCAGACGTCGGTGTTGCCGCTGTCGTCGTCCGTCCTGGCCCACCACACGTTGGTCCACTCGCCCTGGCTCTGGCGGCGGCCCAGGTTCTGCTGACAGTAGAAGTAGTTGGTGCCCGCATTGAGGACGCCGGCCTCGGTGCCGGAGGCGGTGTGGGACGTGGCGGTGCGCCAGACCTCGCAGTTGTACTTGCCGCCGCCGATGGGGTGGCAGACCGGGTCCTGTGTTCCGGCACCGCCGTCGCCGTCCGGTGCGTCGGCGCCGTCGGCCTCGGCGGATCCGCCGCGTTCGGGGGTCTTCTCCGCGGCACTGCCGGCGGCGGGGCCGCCGGTCGGGTCGGCGGTTGTGTCCCGCGCGTCGGTCCTCTCCGGCGGTGCCGTGCTCTTCTCCGCGTCCGCTCCGGGTCCCAGGGGCCGGCCGGCGTCCGTGTCGCCGGACGCGGCGGGGGAGGACGGGACGTCGGCGGGAGCGGCGCCGGCGTGCGCGTCACCGCGTTTGTCGTCCGGGAAGTCGATCACGGCGGCCGTGACTCCGGCCGCGGTGACGACGACGGTGACGGCCAGGGCGGCGAGCAGAACACGGCGCCTGCGGCGGGATTTCGAGGGGGAGCTCGTGGGCCCGGTAGGGCTGGAGGAGACGTCCGGGACCGGATGTGCCGCCACGGCGCCGGGTCCGGCACCTCCCGCCTCCGGCGGCCCGAAGCCCGGAGGCACCGCGGGAACGGCGAGTTCCGTCTCGGTCCGTCCGGGAACGGGCTCGGGTGCCGGCGGGCGCAGTGCGGCCGTCTGCGCGTCCGCGCCGGTGGCGACGGCCTCCAGGAGTTCACACGCCTGAGCGGCCTTTGGACGGGCCTCGGGCCGCTTGTCCATCAGCCGCCCGAGGACGGGCGCGAGCGGACCGGACCGGCGCGTCTCGGGCAGCGGCTCGGACACGATGGCGGTGAGCGTGGAGAACGTCGACGTTCGGCGGAAGGGAGAGGCGCCCTCCACGGCCGCGTACAGCGTGGCGCCCAGGGCCCAGACGTCCGAGGCCGGTCCCGGGACGGCGCCCTGGGCGCGCTCGGGCGCCAGGTAGTCGAGGGAGCCGACGATCTCGCCGCTCCGGGTGAGCTGGGTCGCCGCGCCGTCGCCGGGGTCCTCCATGGTGGCGATGCCGAAGTCGGTGAGCACGACCCGGCCCGAGCGGTCGAGCAGGATGTTGCCGGGCTTCACGTCGCGGTGCAGCACACCGGCCCGGTGGGCGGCGGCCAGCGCGTCCATCACCTTGGCACCGATCCCGGCGGCCTCGCGCGGATCGAGGGTGCCGCGGTCGCGGAGCACGTCGTCCAGGGACGGCCCGTCGATGAGCTCCATCACGATCAGCGGGCGGCCGTCCACCTCGGCGATGTCGTGGACGGCGATGACACCGGGGTGGCGTACCCGGGCCGCGGCCCGCGCCTCGCGCTGCATCCGCAGCCCGAGGTCCGCCAGTTCGGGTCCGGCGGCGTCGCTGTAGGTGCGGAGTTCCTTGACCGCCACCTCGCGGCCGAGGACCTCGTCCACCGCCTTCCAGACCACGCCCATGCCGCCGCGACCGAGCCGGGCGGTGACCCGGTAACGACCCGCCAGCAGCCGGCCGGCCCCGTCCGCCTGTCCATACTCCTGTCCGTATGCCCCCGTTGACACCGCTGCCCCGTTCTCCGAACCACGTACCGTGCGTGGCGTACAGACTAGGGGGAAGGGACGGCCGACGGTGCCGGGGCGTCCTCGGGGACCCAGCGCAACAGGTCGCCGGGCTGGCAGTCGAGCACTTCGCAGAGCGCGGCGAGGGTCGTGAAGCGCACCGCCTTGGCGCGGCCGTTCTTGAGCACCGCCAGGTTGGCCGGCGTGATGCCGACGCGTTCGGCGAGTTCACCCACGGACATCTTCCGCTTGGCCAGCATCACGTCGATGTCGACGGCGATCGCCATCAGATCACCTCGGCCAGCTCGGCCTGCATCCGCGAAGCCTCGACGTCGCGAGCGACGGCCTGGGCGAGCAGCATCCGCAGGACCAGCACGATGAGCGCGATGCCCAGAACCGCCAGACCGGCCCCGCCGAGCAGGAGCACGATGCCCGGGGCCACGGCCTCGCCCGGCGCCAGGAGCGCTCCGAGCGTGAACACCAGCAGGGCCGCGGCGACGAACGCGCCGATCACGATGTGCACGTAGCGGAAGGCGGCGTGGGAGAAAACGGTTCCCTGCCGCGCCATCGTCACCAGGCGCCAGACGCAGACGAGGACGGTCTGCGCCGCCACCACGAAGAGGACCACGACGAGGAGGAGCGGGGCGCGGAGGTAGCCGTACTCCGCGTCCAGTCCTTCGAGGTCGCTCGCCAGCAGCGGGACCATCAGCGTCTGCACGCCCAGGGAACCCGCCAGCAGCATCACGATCACGGCACGCAGCGCGAGCACGGTCAGCCGTCCCATCGCCCCTCCTCCACTCGAACCACGATGGAAATCTATCGAGATTCGATAGGTGAGGCAAATGCGCCGTCGGGGCCGGGGCTACTGGGCGGAGGCCGTCAAGCCGCCCCGCCGGGGAGAGGCGAAGCCCTCCAGGGCGGGGCGGGTCAGGCCGGTCGCCCGTGCGACCTCGGCGTCGTCCAGGGCGCCGCAGTCCAGGCCGCGCAGCAGGTGACCGGCGAGGGCCTTGGCGGTGGCCGGCTCGTCCATGACGTCGCCGCCGCCGTCGCCGGCGTACCGGGCGAGGCGGGCGGCGGCCTGTTCGAAGCCCTCGCGGTAGAAGGCGAAGACGGCCGCGTACCGGGTGGGGAGGTGGCCGGGGTGCATGTCCCAGCCCTGGTAGTAGGCGCGGGCGAGGGCGCGGCGGGTAAGACCGTAGTGCAGGCGCCAGGCGTCGTGGACCTGCGCGGTGGGGCCGACGGGCAGGACATTGGTGGAGCCGTCCGAGACACGTACGCCGGTGCCCGCGGCGGCGACCTGCATGACGGCCTTGGCGTGGTCGGCGGCCGGGTGGTCGCTCGCCTGGTGTGCGGCGGACACGCCGAGGCAGGCGCTGTAGTCGAAGGTTCCGTAGTGCAGGCCGGTGGCGCGTCCCCCGGCGGCCTGGATCATGCGGGCGACGGCGGCGGTGCCGTCGGCGGCGAGGATCGACTGGCTGGTCTCGATCTGGATCTCGAAGCCGATCCGGCCGGGCTCGAGGCCGCGCGCCCTCTCGAACGCGTCGAGGAGCCGGGCCATGGCGGTGACCTGCTCGGCATAGGTCACCTTGGGCAGGGTCAGGACCAGTCCGCCGGGCAGGCCCCCGGCCTCCAGCAGACCGGTGAGAAAGATGTCGAGGGTGCGGATGCCCCGGTCGCGGACGGCGGCCTCCAAGCACTTCATGCGGATGCCCGTGTACGGGGCGGCGGTGCCTGCCGCGTACGCCTCGGCGACGAGCCGGGCCGCGCGGGCCGCGGCCTCGTCCTCCTCCGCGTCGGGGCGGTTGCCGTAACCGTCCTCGAAGTCGACGCGCAGGTCCTCGACCGGCTCGCGCTCCAGTTTGGCGCGGACGCGTCCGTACACGTCCTCGGCCAGCGCGCCGTCCAGCCCCAGAACGGCGCCGAAGGAGGCGGCGTCCGGGGCGTGTTCGTCGAGTGCGGCGAGGGCCCGGTCCCCCCAGACGCGGAGGGTGTCGGCGGCGAAGGCGTCGGCGGGGACGTACACCGTGTGGACGGGCTGGCGGGTGCCGGGATCTCCGGGGTAGCGACGCTCGAGTTCGGCGTCGACCGGCGCGAGGGAGGCCCCGATCTCCTCGGTGACGGCATCCGCGAGACTCGTCGACACCCGCTCCTGCTGCCCCTGGCCCATGCGACATCCTCCCGGAATTCCGCGATACGAAATCAACAATTCGTTGAAAGAAGCTATCGGGCGACCTCGTCGCGGGTCAACACCGTCCCGCGGACCGGTCCGCCCGCCCTCTGGTCATGTTCACGTCCATCTGGGACCGTTTGTCCGTGCCGACTCACCGCCGTGTCACGCGCCGTCCGCTGCTGAAGGGCGCGCTCGCCGCTTCAATCGCCCTTCCGCTGTCCAGTACAGCACTGCCCTCCGCTCCCGCCTCCGCGGACGAGCGCCTGGACCGTCCCCTGGACGTCATGTCGTTCAACCTGCGGTTCGCGAGCACGGCCGAGCCGCACAGCTGGGCCGCCCGCAGGCCCGTGATGCGGCGGCTGCTGCGCCGTGAGCGCCCGCACGTCCTCGGCACGCAGGAGGGCCTGTACCGGCAGTTGCACGACATCGAGGCCGATCTCGGACCGTCCTACGACTGGATCGGCACCGGACGGGCCGGCGGCAGCCGCGACGAGTTCATGGCGGTCTTCTACGACACCAGGCGGCTGGTCCCGCTGGCCTACGACCACTTCTGGCTGTCCGGCACCCCGGACGTGATCGGCTCGAACACCTGGGGCGGCGCCTCCGTCCGCATGGTCACCTGGGTCCGTTTCCGCGACCTGCGCCGGGGCGACCGGGAGTTCTACGTCCTCGACACCCATCTGGACAACGCGAGCCAGTACGCACGGGAGCGGGCCGGCGCCCTCGTGGCCGAGCGCGTCCGGGCACTGGCCCGCTCGCTGCCGGTCGTGGTGACGGGCGACTTCAACGTCGCCGCACACGGCAACCCCGTGTACGACACGCTGCTCGGCGCGGGGCTCGTCGACACCTGGGACGCGGCCGCCGAACGCGGGGAGGCGTACGGGACGTTCCACGGGTACCGCCCGCCGGTGCCGGACGGTGCGCGCATCGACTGGATCCTGGCCACCCCCGGCGTGACGGTGCACCGGGCGTCCGTCAACACCTTCGCGGTGGACGGCCATTTCCCCAGCGACCATCTCCCGGTCCAGGCGGCGCTGACCGTGTGACACGCCGAGGCCCCCGCGACCGGAACGGTCGCGGGGGCCTCGGACAAGCCGGAGAGACGGTCAGCCCTTGCGGGACTTGATCTCCTCGGTCAGCTGCGGGACGACGTCGAACAGGTCACCGACGATGCCGTAGTCGACCAGGTCGAAGATCGGGGCCTCGGCGTCCTTGTTGACGGCCACGATGGTCTTCGAGGTCTGCATGCCCGCGCGGTGCTGGATGGCGCCGGAGATGCCGGAGGCGATGTACAGCTGCGGCGAGACCGACTTGCCGGTCTGGCCGACCTGGTTGGTGTGCGGGTACCAGCCGGCGTCGACGGCGGCACGCGAGGCACCGACGGCCGCGCCGAGCGAGTCGGCGAGCGCCTCGATGATCGCGAAGTTCTCCGCGCCGTTGACACCGCGGCCGCCGGAGACCACGATCGCGGCCTCGGTCAGCTCGGGACGGCCGGTCGACTCGCGCGGCGTACGACCGGTGACCTTGGTGCCGGTCGCCTGGGCGGAGAAGGTGACGCTCAGGGCCTCGACCGCACCGGCGGCCGGGGCGGCCTCCACGGCGGCCGAGTTCGGCTTCACCGTGATGACCGGGGTGCCCTTGGAGACACGCGACTTGGTGGTGTAGCCGGCGGCGAACACCGACTGGGTGGCCACCGGGCCCTCGTCGCCGGCCTCCAGGTCGACGGCGTCGGTGATGATGCCGGAGCCCAGACGCAGCGCCAGACGGGCGGCGATCTCCTTGCCCTCGGCGGAGGAGGCCACCAGCACGGCGGCCGGGGAGACGGCCTCGTGGGCGGCCTGGAGGGCGTCCACCTTCGGCACGACCAGGTAGTCGGCGTACTCGGCGGCCTCGTGGGTGAGGACCTTGACCGCGCCGTGCTCGGCGAGCGTGGCGGCGGTGTCGGAGGCGCCGTTGCCCAGCGCGACGGCGACCGGCTCGCCGATGCGGCGGGCCAGGGTCAGCAGCTCCAGGGTCGGCTTGCGGACGGCACCGTCCACGTGGTCGACGTAGACGAGAACTTCAGCCATGGGACTTCTTCTCTCCTGCTTGCGAAGTGTGCGGGGGCGGGACGCGAGTCGAGCTCTCGGCTCAGATGAACTTCTGGCTCGCGAGGAACTCGGCGAGCTGCTTGCCGCCCTCGCCCTCGTCCTTGACGATCGTGCCCGCGGTGCGGGCCGGACGCTCGGCCGCCGACTCGACGACCGTGTAGGCGTTCTCCAGGCCGACCTCGTCCTCGTCGATGTCGAGGTCGGACAGGTCCCAGGACTGAACCGGCTTCTTCTTGGCCGCCATGATGCCCTTGAAGGACGGGTAGCGGGCCTCGCCCGACTGGTCGGTGACCGACACGACCGCGGGGAGGGAGGCCTCGAGCTGCTCGGAGGCGGCGTCGCCGTCACGACGGCCCTTGACCGTGCCGTCCGCGACGGACACCTCGGACAGCAGGGTCACCTGCGGCACGCCCAGACGCTCCGCGAGCAGCGCCGGTACGACGCCCATGGTGCCGTCGGTGGAGGCCATACCGGAGATGACCAGGTCGTAGCCGGCCTTCTCGACGGCCTTGGCCAGCACCAGGGAGGTGCCGATGGCGTCGGTGCCGTGCAGGTCGTCGTCCTCGACGTGGATGGCCTTGTCGGCACCCATGGACAGCGCCTTGCGCAGCGCGTCCTTGGCGTCCTCCGGGCCCACCGTCAGCACGGTGATCTCCACGTCGTCGTCGGAGTTCTCCGAGATCTGCAGCGCCTGCTCGACCGCGTACTCGTCCAGCTCGGAGAGCAGACCGTCCACATCGTCACGGTCGACGGTCAGGTCATCGGCGAAGTGCCGGTCGCCAGTGGCGTCGGGCACGTACTTCACAGTGACAACGATCCTCAAGCTCACGCCGGCTCTCCTACTGCATCGTCATTTCTGGCTGCCTGCCTGCAGGCAGCATAGGCGCCTGAAGCGGGCGATCCCGGTCGGGGCGACCCACGCTCCGAACGAAATATTACTCGTCAGTACACCCAGTTCTTCCCCGCTAAGCAAGCGCTTTGAACTGTGACCTTCGCAACGCAGCGTAACCGGAACTCGACGGGTCCGCGACCAGGAAGGACCCCGGATCAGTCACGCAGACCGTTGAAACGTCCCTGGTGGTAGAGGAGCGGTCGGCCCTGGCCGGACGGGTCGCCCAGCAGGACCTCGGCGACCACGATCCGGTGGTCGCCCGCGGGCACCCGCGCCACCACCTTGCACACCATCCAGGCCGGCACGTCCTCCAGTACGGGGACGCCCTCGGGCCCCTCCCGCCAGGCGGTGGCCGGGCCGAATCGGTCGGCGCCGCTGCGCGCGAAGGTCGCCGCCAGCTCCTGCTGGTGCTCCCCGAGGACATGCACGCCGACATGGTCGCTCGTGGCGATCACGGGCCAGCTGGAGCCTGCCGTACCGACGCCGAAGGACAGCATCGGGGGCTCGGCGGAGACCGAGGCGAGGGAGGTGGCGGTGAAGCCGACGGGGCCCCGGCTGCCACGCGCGGTGATCACCGCGACGCCCGCCGCATGCCTGCGGAAGACGGAGCGCAACAGCTCGGGCGAGGCGGGCCGGGCGGTGCCGAGGCCGGACGGGGCCGTCATGAAACTGTCCTTCTGCGGGAGACGACGAGCGGGTTCGCGGCTGCTCACCGGCCCGGTCGGCGCACGCGCGCGGCGCGGGCGGCCGCCTGACGGCCGGGTACCCGCCGGGGGCGAAGGAGTTCCGAAGGCATGGAGTCAGGCTGACGACGGGTGGCATGCACAGTCAAGTCGGTCCCGTGATGTGGGAGATGCCTCACCGTGGTCCCCAAGGCCCTCACACCGCCTCCCCGAGCGCGGCGATGACATCCGCCTTGCGCGGCTGTCCGGCCGCGCGCCGTACGACCCGGCCGGCCGCGTCGAGGACCAGCACCGTGGGCGTCCTGACGATCCCCAGGCGGCGTACGAGGTCCAGACGGGCCTCGGCGTCGATCTCCACGTGGGCCACGCCGGGCACCAGACCGGCCACCTCGCCGAGCACGCGGCGGGTCGCCCGGCAGGGCGCGCAGAAGGCGCTGGAGAACTGCACCAGGGTGGCGCGCTCCCCCAGTCGGGCGCCCAGTTCGCCGCCCAGCTCCGCCTGCGGCCCACTCGCCCCGGGCCGTCCCGCTCCGTCCGGACCTCGCACTCGACCTCTCCCGTCATGGCTGTCCTGTCAGCCGTTTCAAGCGTCCCGGGAGCCTCGCGCATTCCCGGTGGCCGCACAAAGATCGAGGTGGGCCGGGGCGGACGTGACGAGAATCTCGCCGCCAACGGGCGCCAGGGCTGGTTCACCGGCCGTTCTTCGGGCACCATCTGCGACAAGCCGTAAAACCTACGGCTGCGTAACTTCGACTGGGAGCCCCCTTCCCAGGCAGAGAAGGAAGGGTCTCCACCCGCCCATGGCAGAACTCGTCTACCGGCCCGTCGTCGGTTTCGCCCGCACCCTGTTCAAGGTGTGGGACCTCAAGATCGACTGCCAGGGTTCGGAGAACATCCCGCGCACGGGCGGCGCCGTGCTGGTGAGCAATCACATCAGCTACCTGGACTTCGTCTTCAACGGCCTGGCGGCCCTTCCGCAGAAGCGGCTCGTGCGCTTCATGGCGAAGGAGTCGGTCTTCCGTCACCGCGTCTCCGGTCCGCTGATGCGCGGCATGAAGCACATCCCGGTGGACCGTGAGCAGGGCGAGGCGGCGTACGAGCACGCGCTGCGGTCGCTGCGGTCGGGTGAGATCGTCGGCGTCTTCCCGGAGGCCACCATCTCGCAGTCGTTCACGCTGAAGAGCTTCAAGTCGGGCGCCGCGCGTCTGGCGCAGGAAGCGGGCGTGCCGCTGATCCCGATGGCGGTGTGGGGCACGCAGCGCCTGTGGACCAAGGGCCACCCGCGCAACTTCGGACGCAGTCACACTCCCATCACCATCCGCGTGGGCGAGGTGCTCGAGGCGTCCAAGGACAAGTACGCGGGGGCGATCACCCGTCAGCTGCGCGAGCGTGTGCAGGAGCTGCTGGAGGCGGCGCAGCGCGCGTACCCGGTGCGGCCGAAGGGTCCGGACGACACCTGGTGGATGCCGGCCCACCTCGGGGGCACGGCCCCGACCCCGGAGCAGGTCCGCCGCGCCGAGGCGCACTGACCCGTTCCACCGCCCGTCCGCCGGGGCCGGTCAGGCCGCGGGGTGGACCGTGACGCGTGCCCCGGGGCTGAACTTCTCCAGCAGACCGGCGAGTTCGGCGGCCGCCGCCTCCAGCTCGGGGACCGGCGTCGGGGCCATGCCTTCCAGCAGGAAGATGCCCGAGGCGGTCTCCTCGGTGAGCCGGGTGCGCGGGCCCTGGCGCCAGTTCCAGCGGCGGCACGTCACCCCGGTGTCGTCACGCCACACCACTTCGCCGGGGTCGGGGTGCTCGACCGTGTCCTCTCCCCCGGCGACGGTCACGAAGTCCTCCTCTCCGGTGGCGCGTACGAGCCGCATCCCGCCGTCGATGCGGTCGATGTCCTCGCCGCCCACGGGGATCAGGTGGGCGACGCTGATGGCGTTGTACAGGTCGACGAGGAGATTGATCCGGGGCAGTCCCGCCCCCGACAGGGCCCGCCTGGCCAGCGCTTCGGCCGAGTTGCGGGTGCGGGAGGGCTTGGAGCCGAACGCCGTGTAGATCTCGCGCCAGGCCGCCATGTGCGGATCCTCGTGCGGGGCCCGGCCGCGCAGCCGTTGGGCGAGCCGGCCCGCCGCGTCGTCGAGAAGTGCGGAACTCGCTTCCGTGCTCGGCCCGTTGGCCAGGCCGTGCGCCTCGACGGTGACATGGGTGAAACCGGGTGCGAGGGCGCGCACCGCGTCGGACACGGCCGGCGTGAAGGTCATGACCCGCCTTGGGCTGGGAGTGCGGTGGGAAGTGTCCGCCACAGGTGCGGCCGGTCGGGGGCGGCCTTGAGGGCGCCCAGTACGACCGGATGAGGTGCAGCATACAGGACCGGGTAGTCCATCTCGTTGGACGCCGGGTCGGGCGTGAAGGCCAGTCGCTCACCGTCGAGGGAGAACCGTGCGTCCACTCCGGGCTTGTTGCCGCGGGGGTCCTGCCGGTGCCAGGCACCGTGGAAGCGCACGGCGACCAGGCCGTGAACGACGCCGAGGTTCTGGTAGCAGAGGGCGGTCGGGATGTCCTCGGCCCGCAGCAGAGCTGCCAGCGCATGGGCCTTGGCGTAGCAGATGCCGGTGCGCTGCTCCAGGACGTCGGAGGCGCGCCAGGTGACGCGAAGATCGCCGAAGTCGTGCGAGTGCGGGATGGTGTCGCGCACGTACTCGAATGCCGCCCGCGCATACTCATACGAGTCGGCCACGTGCGCGGCGAGCCGTGCGGCCGTCTCGCGGACCAGCGGATGGTGATGATCGATCGCCTCATCTGCGGCGAGATACGCGGAAAGGTCCGGCGTTTCCTGGATCAGCTGCATGGCGCCAGAGCATAGGTATGCGGCCGACCGGCAGTCAATGCATTTCCAGTCGACCGCATACTTATACAGTCATGCCCAGCGCGCCATCTCCTCCTTGAGCGCCGCCACGAACGTGTCCACGTCGTCCTCCGTGGTGTCGAACGAGCACATCCAGCGGACATCGCCCGCCGCCTCGTCCCAGAAGTAGAAGCGGAACCGCTTGCGCAGGCGCTCGCCCACCTCGTGCGGCAGCCGTGCGAAGACGGCGTTGGCCTGCACGGGGTAGAGGATCTCCACCCCGTGCACCGCGCGCACGCCCTCGGCCAGGCGCTGTGCCATCTCGTTGGCGTGCCGGGCGTTGCGCAGCCACAGGTCCCGCGCGAGCAGGGCCTCCAGCTGCACCGACACGAAGCGCATCTTCGACGCGAGCTGCATGGACAGCTTGCGCAGGTGCTTCATGCGCCGGATGCCGTCCGGGTCCAGGACGACCACGGCCTCGCCGAAGAGGGCGCCGTTCTTCGTGCCGCCCAGCGAGAGGAGGTCGACCCCGACCGCGTTGGTGAAGGTGCGCAGCGGCACGTTCAGCGTGGCGGCGGCGTTGGCCAGCCGGGAACCGTCGACGTGCACCTTCATGCCGTGCGCATGGGCGTGCTCGCAGATGGCGCGGATCTCGTCGGGCGTGTAGACGGTACCCAGCTCGGTGGCCTGGGCCAGGGAGACGACCTGCGGCATCGCGCGGTGCTCGTCGTCCCAGCCGTAGGCCTCCCGGTCGATCAGCTCCGGGGTGAGCTTGCCGTCCGGGGTGGGCACGGTGAGCAGCTTGATCCCGCCGACCCGCTCCGGCGCCCCGCCTTCGTCCACGTTGATGTGGGCGCTTTCGGCGCAGATCACCGCGCCCCAGCGGTCGGTGACGGCCTGGAGCGCCACGACGTTGGCGCCGGTGCCGTTGAACACCGGGAACGCCTCGGCCGTCGGCCCGAAGTGGCTGCGGATCACCTGCTGGAGATTCTCGGTGTACGCGTCCTCGCCGTACGCGACCTGGTGCCCGCCGTTGGCCACGGCCAGGGCGGCGAGCACCTCCGGGTGGGCCCCGGCGTAGTTGTCGCTGGCGAAACCGCGGACGTCCGGGTCGTGATGACGACGCGCGTCGGTCCTCGGTGGGTTCACGGCTTCTCGGTCAGCCACAGACGGTTTCCGTTCACTTCTGCGGCGGGCTTCTCCCAGACTCCGGCGATGGCCTCGGCCAGGTCGTTGACGTCCGTGAAGCCCGCGAACTTCGCGTGGGGGCGGTCGGCGCGCATCGCGTCGTGCACCAACGCCTTGACCACCAGGATCGCAGCCGCCGACGTCGGTCCCTGCTCGCCCCCGGCCTTGCGGAAGTAGTCCGCCATGGCCAGCGTCCACGCCTCGGCGGCGGCCTTGGCCGCGGCGTAGGCGGCGTTGCCCGCGGTGGGCCTGCTCGCGCCGGCCGCGCTGATCAGGACGTACCGGCCGCGGTCGCTGCGCTGCAGCGCCTCATGGAAGGCAAGGGTGGTGTGCTGCACCGTCCGCACCAGCAGCAGCTCCAGGAAGTCCCAGTCGTCCACGCTGGTCTTGGTGAAGGTCTCGCTGCCGCGCCAGCCGCCCACGAGGTGGACCAGGCCGTCGACCCGGCCGAACTCCTTCTCGACCCGCGCCGCCCACTCGCGGGTGGAGTGCAGGTCCAGCAGGTCGACCGTGTCCCCGGTGACAGTGGCGCCGCCGTGCGCGTAGCGCGCCGCGTCGACCGCCTCCGCCAGCCGCTCCGGGTCGTTGTCGGAGCCGACGACCGTCGCCCCCGCCTCGGCCAGCCTCAGCAGTGCCGCACGTCCCGCGGGTCCTCCCGCGCCGGCCACCGCAATCACCGCACCGTCGAGCGCCCCGTTCCCCATGATCCTCGCCTCCTGAGCAGTGTTGTGAACGAGATCGCTCACGCGGCGACCCGCTCGGCACCGTCCGCCGTGATGCCCTTGGTGGACGCGATCACGTTCTTCAGCTTCTTGGACAGTGCCTCATAGAACATGCTCAGCGGAAACTCGTCCGGAAGCACGTCATCGACGAGTTTCCGCGGCGGCAGCGTCAGGTCCAGGGCATCGGGGCCCTTGGCCCACTTGGAGCCCGGGTGCGGGGAGAGATAGGTCGAGACCAGCTCGTACCCGGCGAACCAGTGGACGAGCTTGGGACGGTCGATGCCGTCGCGGTACAGCGCCTCGATCTCGGCGCACAGCTGGTTGGTGACCTGCGGGGCGCGCTCCCAGTCGATGGAGAGCTTGTTGTCGGTCCAGCGGACGACGTCGTGCTTGTGCAGGTAGGCGAAGAGCAGCTGGCCGCCGAGGCCGTCGTAGTTGCGCGTCCGCTCGCCGGTGACGGGGAAGCGGAACATCCGGTCGAAGAGCACCGCGACCTGGACGTCACGGGCCTGCGGGACGCCGTCGCCCGCGAGCTTCACGGCCTCCTTGAAGGCGGTGAGGTCGCAGCGCAGCTCCTCCAGGCCGTACATCCAGAACGGCTGGCGCTGCTTGATCATGAAGGGGTCGAACGGCAGGTCGCCGTGGCTGTGGGTGCGGTCGTGGACCATGTCCCAGAGCACGAACGCCTCTTCGCAGCGCCTCTGGTCGTGCACCATGGCGGCGACGTCCTCGGGCAGCTCGAGGCCGAGGATGTCGACGGCGGCCTCGGTGACGCGGCGGAAGCGGGCCGCCTCGCGGTCGCAGAAGATGCCGCCCCAGGTGAAGCGCTCGGGGGCCTCGCGCACCGCGATGGTCTCGGGGAAGAGGACCGCGGAATTGGTGTCGTAGCCCGCGGTGAAGTCCTCGAAGGTGATGCCGCAGAACAGCGGGTTGTCGTAGCGGGTGCGCTCCAGTTCGGCCAGCCAGTCGGGCCAGACCATGCGCAGCACGACCGCCTCGAGGTTGCGGTCGGGGTTGCCGTTCTGGGTGTACATCGGGAAGACCACCAGGTGCTGGAGGCCGTCCACGCGGTTCGCGGCGGGCTGGAAGGCGAGCAGCGAGTCGAGGAAGTCGGGGACCTCGAAGCCGCCCTCGGCCCAGCGGGCCAGGTCCTTGGCCAGGGCCTCGTGGTAGGCGCGGTCGTGCGGGAGGAGCGGGGAGAGCTCCTCGACGGCACCGGTCACGTCCCGCACCGCACGCTCGGCGTCGGCACGCTCCGGGGCACCGTCGGCGTCGAAGTCGATCGAACCGTCCTTGGACTGCCAGGGCCGGATCCGCTCCACGGCATCCTTGAGCACGGGCCATGCCGGGTGCTCGATCACCCTGGTCGCCGAAGGAACCTTCCCCTCGGCACCCACCTGCACAAGAATTTCCGTCATGTCCCATCCTCCACGGGAGAACCTCGCGTAAGGAGACCGTATACACAGAGGGTTTCTCCCAGCAAGGGGCACCTCCGGAAATTATCCTGCCGCACCCCTGCCTTCACCGCATTTTTTACTGCGGAACACCCGGGCGGCCGACGCTGTGTGCAATCGATGTTCAGCCTCTGGACGCGGCGGTCACAGGCGATACGGTCCAGGAGGGCCGCAGGGACGCGGCCTCCCGCCGCCGTCGACGGAAGCGAGTCGAACCTTGAACTTCCTCACCATCGGTCACCGCGGAGTCATGGGTGTCGCCCCCGAGAACACCCTCCGGTCCTTCGTCGCCGCCCAGGAGGCGGGTCTGGACGTCATCGAACTCGATCTGCATCTGAGCAAGGACGGCGCGCTCGTCGTCATGCACGACACGACAGTGGACCGCACGACGGACGGCACGGGTCTCATCGCCGACAAGACACTCGCCGAACTGCGCGTCCTGGACGCCGGGCAGGGCGAGCGCATCCCCCTCTTCGACGAGGTCCTGGAGGCCGTCCGGGCACCGCTCCAGGCGGAGATCAAGGACGTGCGGGCGGCGCGGGCGCTCGCCGACGTGATGAACGGGCGGGACCTGGCAGGGCGGGTGGAGGTCGCCTCGTTCCACGACGAGGCGATCACCGAGATCGCGCGGCTGGTGCCCGGGGTGCGCACGGCGCTCGTCGCCAGCCGCTACGGCACCGACGTCGTGGAGCGGGCCGTCGCGGCCGGCGCCTCGACCGTCTGTCTCAACATCCGCCGGCTCACCCTGGAGATCGTGGAGCGGGCGAGGAAGGCGGATCTGGCCGTCCACGGCTGGGTGGTCAACACCCAGGACCACCTCCGGCTGGTCCGCGCCCTCGAACTCGACGGTGCGACCACCGACTACCCGGAGATCAAACGCACCGGCCGCTTCACCGCGTGACCCGCCCGGTGCCGGGCGGCCGTCAGGACAGCTCCTTCACCAGCAGTTCGAACTGCAGGTCGTCGCGCTGCGGGATGCCGAAGCGCTCGTCGCCGTACGGGAAGGGCGTCATCCTTCCCGTACGGCGGTAGCCGCGCCGCTCGTACCAGGCGATCAGGTCCTCCCGCACGGAGATGACGGTCATGTGCATCTCGGCCACGCCCCAGGTTTCGCGGACCCGGCGCTCGGCCTCCGCGAGGATCGTCCTGCCGAGTCCGGCGCCCTGGAGGGCCGGGCTGACCGCGAACATCCCGAAGTAGGCTTGAGCGCCGCGGTGTTCGAGCTGGCAGCAGGCGACGATCCGGCCCTCGCGCTCCACCGTCAGCAGTCGGCTGTCCGGCGATGTGACGACCTCCCGTACGCCCTCCGGATCGGTCCGCTGCCCCTGCAGGATGTCCGCCTCGGTGGTCCATCCGGCCCGGCTGGAGTCTCCCCGGTACGCCGACTCGACCAGCGCGACGAGGGCGTCCACGTCGGCGTCGGTGGCGTCGCGGAAGGTCAGTGCGGTGTCGGTGGCGGATTCCATGGGCAGGTCTCCCGGTTCGTGTGCGCCGCCTGCGGCGTGGCTCGGACGGGAACGAGACTAACCCGGCCGTTACGCTCGGCCGCATGGTACATGTACTGGGCAGCCGCGTCCTGCTCCGCCCCACCGACCCCGACCGCTCCCGCGCCTTCTACGGCGAGCAGCTGGGCCTCGCCGTCCACCGCGAGTTCGGTACGGGTCCCGAGCGCGGCACCGTCTACTTCCTCGGCGGCGGGTTCCTGGAGCTCTCGGGCCGTGCGGACGCCGCCGCGGCCGGGGCGCCGGACGTGCGGCTGTGGCTCCAGGTCGAGGACCTCACGGCGGCGCACGAGGAACTGGAGGCAAAGGGTGTCGGAATCGTCCGGCCCCCGGTGCGGGAGCCGTGGGGGCTGATCGAGATGTGGATCGCGGATCCGGACGGGACGCCGATCGTCCTCGTCGAGATCCCGGCCGACCATCCACTGCGGTACCGGCCGGGGATCTGACGGCGGGCGTTCAGTCCGGGCGGTGCTCCCAGCCGCGGTCGGTGCGGGTCAGTTCACGGAAACCCGCGCGGGTGAGACGGTCGAGCGCGGTGTGGTCGGTCTCCGCTTCGTAGGCGGCCAGACGGTCCACGCCGCACAGGCGGAGCCAGTCGGCGGCACGGGCCAGCAGCCGCTTCTCCAGGCCGGTGTCCTGGGCGGCGGGCTCGATGTGAAGGTTGCCGACGTCCGCGAAGCCGGCGGCCCGCGTGAGGCGTTCGGGGCGGGCCAGTGCCGTGTCGACCTCGATGAAGCCGCGGGCGCTTCCGTCCGCGTACGCGGTGAAGCGGGTGCCGCACTCCCCCACGGTGCGCAGGAAGGTGAGGTCCTCACCGGACTCGTCCCGCGGCAGGTCGGCCACGCGGGCCAGGAGGATCACCTCGGTGTCCCCGACGTGCCGGAAGCCCGCGGCCTCGTAGACGGCCCGCACATGCGGCCAGTTCCGGGGCAGTCCGTACACGACAGGGGCCGGCAGAGCCCCGTCGGCGTAGCGGACGCGGACGTTCCAGCGGGCGAGCAGGGCCAGGCAGGCCCGTATCAGGAGGTGCCCGGCGTCCGCGGCGTCCGGCAGGAACGAGGTCGGCGGGCGGCAGACGAACCAGTCGATCTCCCCGGCGTCCCGGTAGCTCTCGCCGACTTCCGCGTCGGCGCGGTAGCGCAGCAGATGGGCGCCGGCGACGACCTGTCCACGGCGCTCGGCGACGAGCGTCGCCCGCTCGGCCACCCAGGGGTCCGTGATGAATTCGCCGGGCTGGCGCTCCAGGTCGCCGAGGACGGTGTTCACGGAGACGGAGACGCCGGGGACGACGGCCGCGACATGGATGTTGACCAGATCGGTGAGCTGGTCGCGGTCGGTGCGGCGGAAGGGACGTACGGCGAGCGCGGACACGGGGTACCTCCGGGCAGGGTGAAGGAGCCGGGGGCCGCCACGCGGTGCGGTACGGGGCGAGGGTACGGCCGGACCGCCGGGGCGCGCCAGCCGCTTTCGCGCCGGATGGCCGGGTCCGGGGGCCGGCCTTGGCGTGCTGGAGGACGGAAGGAGCGCCATGGAACTGTCCGCACCGGTGATCGGCGGGCCCTGCTGGGCGGAGCTGGGCACCACCGACCTGCAGTCGGCCGCACGCTTCTACACGCGGCTGTTCGGCTGGCGCCCCGAGACGGATCAGCGGCAGGAGGCGGGCGGCTACACGGTCGCCCACCTCGGTGACGCGCCGGTCGCTGCGCTGGCACCGCTGTACCAGGAGTCCCAGCCGGTCGCGTGGAACGTGTCCTTCGCGGTGGCCGACGCGGACGCCGCCCTCCGCGCGGTGAGCGCGGCGGGTGGGCACGCGCTGCTCGGCCCGACGGACGTGTTCGACGAGGGCCGTTTCGCGGTGGCCGCGGACCCCACCGGAGCGGTGTTCCAGCTGTGGCAGGCGGGCACCTTCCCGGGCGCCGGGGCGTTCAACGTCCCGGGGTCGCTGGGCTGGGTGGAACTGCTGACCCGCGCGCCCCAGCAGGCCGTGTCCTTCTACACCGCCGTGTTCGGCTGGAGCGTGGACCCGTCCCTGCGCTACCCCCAGTGGGGCATCGACGGCGCGGACTTCGGCGGCATGGTGACGATGGACGAGAAGTTCCCGCACGAGGTGCCCGCGCACTGGCTGCCGTACTTCGCCGTCGACGACGTGGACGCCGCCGCGGTGACCACCACGACGGTGGAGGGCACGGTGCTGATGGAGCCCGTCTCGCACCCGGAGCGGCCGCGCATGGCGGTGCTCCGGGACCCGCAGGGCGCGATGTTCGGCGTCCACCGGGCCGCCGGCGAACGGTGAGCGCCGGAAGGGGGCGCGGGGTGTGCCGTCACGCGCGCAGCGCGCCCAGGCGGCCCTCCAGCTGTCCGAGCAGTTCGCCGAGCAGGGCGGCCAGCTCGCCGAGTTCCGGGCTGTCCAGACCGGACAGCACGGCGGTCTCGTAGGCCAGCTGTGCGGGCAGGATGCGGTCCACCGTGTCGCGTCCGGCGTCGGTGAGGCGGACATGGGCGACCCGGCGGTCGCGGGTGTCGCCCCGGCGCTCCACCAGTCCGCGCTCGGTGAGCTGCTTGAGGCGTTTGGTGACGGCAGCGCCCGAGGAGAAGGTCTCGCGGGCCAGTTCGCTCGGGGTCAGCTCGTGGCCGGTGCGGCGCAGCGCGCCGAGCAGGTCGAACTCCGCGCGGGAGAGTCCGGCCCGGCGCAGCGGGGCGTCCTCCGCCTGCTGGAGGAGGGCGGCGCAGCGGTTGATGCGGCCGATGACCTCCATGGGGCCGGTGTCCAGGCCGGGGTGGACGGCGCGCCACTGCCGGACGACCGCGGCGACGGTGTCGCCCCGCCGTCCGGGCGGGTTCCCGTCGCCCGGCGAGGGTTCCTCGTCACCTCTCGCCCGTGGTCCTTCGGTCGCCGTCATGGCCGTGCGTCCTCCGTGTGCGTGCCCGTGCCGGGGTCGGGGAGCTCTCCCCGGCGTCGTACCGTCGCCGCGAGCGTACGGTGTCCCGCCTGCTCGGCGAGCACGACCCGCTCCTGCGCCGGGGTGCGCTGCCACCACTCGCCGGACGCGGCGTCGGCGGTGGCGCGCAGTTCGACCAGGGCGGCGGCGAGGCCGCGGCGGGCGGCCTCCAGGTCCGCCGGCGTGGCCGACGGGTCGGTCAGGGCGCGTGCGGCGGCCTCGCGGGCGCGGTCCACTGCGGTGAGGGACCGCTGGACGCGGTCGCCCGCACGCCGGTTGGTGACGGCCACGGCGGCGGCGAACCCGACCAGCGCCCCGACGAGGGTGTCCACGGCACGCTCGGTGACCAGGGCTCCGGTCGGCTGTGGGCCGGCGAACTCGGTGACCAGCAGCGCCAGCGGGGTGACGCAGACGGTGCCGAGCCAGTAGTTGCGGCCGATGAGAGCCTCGGCTCCGAAGTTGAACAGCAGGCAGCACAGCACGAGCGCGAGCGGACCGAGATGGGCGACCGGGGCGACGGCGGCGAACAGCAGGACGCCGACGAGGTTGCCGACGACACGCTGCACCGCCCGGCTCCAGGTGAGGGTCAGGTTGGCCTGGTAGAGCGCGGCGGCGGTGACCAGGGCCCAATAGGGGCGGCCGATGCCCAGGGCGAGGGACGCGTAGCCGGCGAGCGCGCAGCCGAGCGCGGTGCGGACGGCGATCGGGGTGAGCGCACCGAGCCGGTCCCGCAGGGGCGGCGGCGGGGTGGCGCGTTCGACGGCCACGCCGACGAGTTCACCGGCGTCGGCGCGGGGCTCCTCGGGGCGCGGGACGGCACCGGTGCCGCGCAGGGCGCGGGCCCACGTGCGCAGGCGCGCGGGGTCGACGTCGGCCGGTGCAGCGAGGGCGGCCTCGGCGCGGACGGCGAGCCGTTCCAGGCCGCGGCGGACGGCGGAGGGCCGGTTGCCCGCGGCGAGCAGGGTCTGCCAGGCGGCCTGCACGGCCGCGTAGGCGGCGGTGCGGGCGCCGGTGCCGCCGGTCTCGGCGTACGCGGCGGCGGCGTTCAGGGCGTGGGCGGTGGCTCGGCGCTCGGGGCCGTGCGGCCGCAGCGGCGCGGGCGCCATGCCGACCGCGTAGGCCCAGAGCCCGGCCGCGGCGGCGAGTGCGAGGTGGCCGGGGACCTGCCCGAGGGTCTGCGGCAGGAAGAGGGATGCGGACGTGACGAAGGTGAGTACCACGTTGACGGGTGGTCCGATCCGGGTGGCGTCGCACAGCGCCTTCTGTACGGCGGCCAGCACCGCTCCGACCGTGACGAGGACGACGGGGTCCCCGGTGAGGGAGGCGGCCACCAGGGACACGGCGAGGCCGCCGAGCATGCCCAGCACGACCCGTGCGAGCACCCTGGCCCGTACCGCGTACGGGCGGTTGTGGGCGTACAGGGCGCACAGTGATCCGGCCATGGTGTACATCGCGAGGTCGAGCCGGCCGAGTGCGGCCAGGAGCAGGCCGGGCGGGGCCACCGCGGCGACCACGCTCAGGGCGGGCTTGAACCAGATGTCGGAGGGCCGCCCGAGGCGCAGCGGCCCGGCGAGGGGCAGGCGCCGGGCGGCCGGGGTGGAGAGGGAACTGCTCATGACGGACAACGTTAACAGATAATTTACTAGTAAAGCATATGCGCTGACCTGCTGCGCTCCCCCGAACGCTCCTCACGTACCCCCGTGCGCCCGCGTGCCCGCCGCCGGGGTTGGGCATCCCCTGACCGACCGCTGTACGGGTCGAGGGGGAGGTGGGTGTGCACGGACCGGGGTCGGCCGGCTGGCTGCTGGTCGCGCTGTGCGCGGCGACCGGCGCCTACTGTCTGCTGCGGATGCGCAGCTTCGTGGAGGAGCAGCGCCGGGCCGCGGGCGGCGAGGCGCTGATGGGCTTCGGCATGGCCGTGATGGCCGTGCCCGCCACGGCGTTCAGCCCGCCGTCGTGGGCCTGGCCGGCGCATGCCGCGGTGTTCGGGGCGGCCGGACTGCACGCGCTGTGGGCGGCCCGCACGGGCGCATGCCATCTGCATCATCTGATCGGTGCCGGGGCGATGGTGTACATGGCCGTGACCATGGCCTCCGCCTCTCCCGGACACGGGCAGGGACATCCGCCGGGGCCCGGCACGGGCATACCCCTGCTGACCGGCGTCCTGCTGCTCTATTTCGTCGCGTACGTCCTCGTGGCGGGCGCGCGTCTGGTGCCGGTGACCGCCCCGTCGGGGAGCGGCCCCGAGCCCGGCTGGGGCGACCGGCCGGAACTGGCGCGGGCCTGCCGGCTGTCCATGGGCATCGCGATGGTGGCGATGCTGCTGACGATGTGACGGCCGCCCGGTGGCCGCGGACCGCGGGCGTTGTCTGTGTCACTTCGGTCCCGCCCCCGTACCCCTGGGCGGCCCGCGCTCATAGGCTGCAGACATGATCCTCCCCGCGGTCCTGCTGCTGCTCGGCGTCCTGACCGCTGTCGTGGGTCCCCGGCTGCTCGCCCGGGCCGACTGGCCCGACCGTGAACCGGTGGTGGCGCTGTGGGCGTGGCAGTGCGTCATCGCGGCCGTCCTGTTGTGCTGCGCCCTGTCGATGACGTTCAGCGCGGCGGCCGCCTGGCACGCGGTGGGCGGCCAGGTGTTCGCCACCGCACCCCGCGCCGTCGTGGAGGCCTACGCCCTCGGCACGTCCGGACTCTGGGCGGAGACCACCGCGGTGGCACTCGCGTGCGGCGGGCTGTGGAGCGCCGCGATGCTGGTCCGGGAGGTCGTACGGGCTCGCGGGCGCCGACGGACCCGCCGGGCCGACCTGCGGCTGCGGGCACCGCTGCTGCCCGGGGAGGAGCCCGGCACCGACCGGCTCGTGGTCCTGGAGGGCGAGCGGCCCGACGCGTGGTGGCTGCCCGGCACGCCACCCCGACTGGTCGTCACCACGGCCGCGTTGCGCCGGCTGAAGGGCCGACAGCTGGACGCCGTCCTCGCCCACGAACAGGGGCACGCGCGGGCCCGGCACGACTGGCTGCTGCACTGCTCGTCCGCGCTGGCGGGCGGCTTCCCGCAGGTGCCGGTGTTCGCGGCGTTCCGCGAGGAGATGCACCGGCTCGTCGAACTCGCCGCCGACGACACGGCGTCCCGCCGCTTCGGCCGGCTGACCACGGCCCTCGCCCTGGTGGAACTCAACGAGCACCGCGGCGTGTTCGGCCCCGGTCCGGACCCGCAGGCACAGGTACCGGCCCGGGTCCACCGGCTGCTCACCCCCGCGGACCGGCTGCCCGCGGGGCAGCGGCTGCGGCTGACCGCCGTCGCATCGCTGGTGCCGGTGGTGCCCGTCCTGGTGGCGTTCGTACCGGGATTGCGGGCACTGGGGTAGTCCGCGGGCCGAGAAGGGGCCGGCGGCGGAGACCTGACTGGCCCCGGACGCCGCCGGTCGACAAGGATCGCCTCATGAGCACCCCCCACACCGCATCCCCGCCCGGACCGCCGCAGCACCGTCCCGCCGCTCTGTACGCCGGAGCGCTGGCGGTGTGCTCCGTGCTGCTGCTGGCCCTGGTCGCCGTCGAGTGGAGACCGCTGCTCGGCCTGGACGGCGACATCTCCCGCGCCACCCACCGCTGGGCGGTGGCGGAACCCGGGCTGACCCGGGCCGCCCGCATCCTGACGGACTGGGTCTGGGACCCATGGACCATGCGGGTGCTGTGCGGTGTGGCGGCGGGGCTGCTGGTGTGGCGGTACGCGGACCGGTGGACCGCGGCGTGGCTGGTGCTGACGGTGGCCGTCGGGACGGCTGTGCAGCAGGGCCTGAAGGCCGCGCTGGGCCGTGCCCGCCCCGTCTGGCCCGACCCGGTCGACTCAGCGCACTACGCGGCCTTCCCCTCGGGCCACGCCATGACCGCGACGATCGTGTGCGGCCTCCTGCTGTGGCTCCTGCACCGCCACGGGGTGGACCGTGCCCTGTGGCGCGCGGCGCTGGCCGTGGCGGTGGTCTCGGTGACCGGCGTGGGCCTCACCCGCGTCTGGCTGGGCGTCCACTGGCCGACGGACGTCCTGGGCGGCTGGCTGTTCGGCGCCCTGCTGATGACGGGGGCCGTGGTCGTCCACAGGCAACGTCACCCTGACCGCCACCGCTCGCCCGCGCGAAGCCGCTAGCGGCCTTCCGCACGCCCCGCCCACCAGGGCGCGCATCGGTGCATGAACAGGCCAGGGCCGTCCGCCTCGGACGATCCCCCGCGTCGCCCGAGGCGGACGGCAGCCCGGACCGGGCCCGAAGGTCCGGCCGCATGCGTTGAGTATAGTTGGCTGGCAGCCAGTCAACGCAGGAGTCCAGCATGTCCCCGCGCAGCGCCCTGGTCAATGAAGAGTTGCGGAGGCGTTCGAAGGAGCGGCTTCTGCACGCCGCCGTCGAGCTGGTCAGCGAGCACGGGTACGAGGCCACGACGCTCGGCGACATCGCCGACCGGGCGGGTTCGGCGCGGGGCCTGGTTTCGTACTACTTCCCGGGAAAACGCCAGCTCGTGCAGTCCGCCGTGCACCGTCTGATGCACCGGACGCTGGAGGAGGCCCTGGAGCGCGAGCCGTGCACGGACGACGGCCGGGAGCGGATGGCGCGGGCCATCGACGCGATCCTGGGTCTGGCGCGGGACCGTCCGGTGCTGATGCGTCAGCACATGGCCGGACTGCTGCAGGCCGAGGGATTCGTGCCCTGTCCCGAGCAGCGGCGCCTGGCCGAGCTGCTGAGCGACACCGTCGCCCGGCACGGCTCCGCCGACGTCGAGTCCGACTACCCGATGCTGCGTGCCCTGCTGATGGGCGCCGTCTACGCGGCCCTGATGCCGGGTGCGCCGATGCCCGTGCCGGTGCTGCGCGCGGAGTTGTTCAAGCGCTACCGGCTCGACTGGGCAATGGGCGTCCCGCCGGACACCGAAAAGCCCGGCGGGACGTGTGAGAAGGACCGGACGGACGTGGCCCGGTTCTTCGCGACGGAGCCGGACGCTCAGTCGAAGTAGTCCGGCTGCGTCTGCACGTTGAGCTCACGCATGTGGACCCAGCGGGCCGGGTCCGTGCGCCGGTCGTCGATCTTCAGGACGTCGAAGCCCTTGGCGATGTCGTTCGAGTAGATGTAGCCGTTGTAGTAGTACGCCGACCAGGAGCCGCCGGTGACGATCCGGTCGGTGGTCAGCGGGCCGCGTTCGAAGTACGCGATCTCCTTCGGCTTGGCGGAGTTGGTGAAGTCCCAGACGGAGACGCCGCCCTGGTACCAGGCCTGGACCATCAGGTCCCGGCCCCGGACGGGGATGATCGAACCGTTGTGGGCGACGCAGTTCTCGGTGTCCGCCTGGTGGCGCGGGATCTTGAAGTAGCTGCGGAAGACCAGCTTGCTGCGGTCGCCCTTGCCGATGATGTCGTAGATGCCGTCCGCACCGCGGTTCGGGCCGATCTCCGCGTTGCAGGTGGCGCCGCCGCCACCGCCCAGTTCGTCGGTGAAGACGACCTTGTCGGCCCTCTGGTTGAAGGTCGCCGAGTGCCAGAAGGCGAAGTTGACGTTGTCCTGCACCCGGTCGATCACCCGGGGACGCTCCGGGTTCTTGATGGAGAACAGGATGCCGTCGCCCATGCAGGCACCGGCGGCCAGGTCCTTGGACGGCAGCACGGTGATGTCGTGGCAGCCGGTGGTCTTGGAGACACCCGGGTTGGTGGGCCCGCCCGGATTGCCGCCGCCGTCCGGGCCCTCACCCGGGAACAGCACCGGGAAGCCGACCAGCGCCGCCTTGTGCGGGGCCTTGCGCGGCACCTTGATGACGGAGATGCCGTCGTGCGGCGGCTGGCAGTCGGGGTAGGCCGCGTTCGGCGAGTACGAGGAGACGTAGATGTAGACGTTCTTGCGTTCGGGCACCAGCGTGTGGGTGTGCGAGCCGCAGGCGGTCTCGACGGCGGCGACGTAGCGCGGGTTGCGCTTGTCGCTGATGTCGAAGACCTTCATGCCCTCCCAGGAGGACTTTTCGGTGGCCGGCTGCGTGGTGCTGTTGCAACTGCTGTCGCTGCGCGAGGAGTCCGTGGACAGGAACAACAGGTCGCCGGAGACGGAGATGTCGTTCTGCGAGCCGGGGCACAGCACCTGGGCCACGGTCTTCGGCGCCTTGGGGTTGCCGATGTCGAAGATGCGGAAGCCGTCGTAGTTGCCGGCGAAGGCGTACCGGCCCTGGAAGGCCAGGTCCGAATTGGTGCCGGGCAGCACGTCCTTGGGGATGTTGGCCACGTGCTTGATGTTGTCCGAATGGACGATCTCGTCCTGGGCGGGTATCTCGCCGCTCTCGATGGCCTTGCGCGCCTCGGCCTGGTCGCTGCGCGAGACCTCCTTGCCGTCGGCCGGCGAGTCCCCGGGGTCGGGGATCGCCCCGGCCGGGGCGGCGGTGAGCAGGGCGGCCAGCAGGCCGCCGGCCACCGCGGCAACTCCCAGCCGTCTGCGCCGGGTTCGGGAATCTCTCAACAGGATCACTGTTTCCTCCCTGGTTCCGTTCACTTCGGAACGGGTTTTCGCATCGGCAGTATCGTCTGGACATGCACATACCAACAGAGGGCCGCGCCGTCTCAAGAAAGTTTTTTGATCAAAGTTGCGCGGAAGCGTGCTAGGACGGTCGTCGACACTCACGAGGTGTCCAGCAGCCCTCCCCCCAGAGGGGTACTCCCAACCACAGGAGGTCCTTGTGCACCACCGCCGTGTGCCACGCCTGTCCGCCGTCGCCGCCGGGCTGACCGCCTGGGCCGTCCTCGGGCTCGTGGGCTGCGACTCGGGCTCGGACGACTCCGGGTCCGCCGCATCGAGCGGGCCTGCGGTCATCGCACCCGGGGAACCCGGGGAGGCCAACCGGACCCTGTCGGCCGAGGAGGCCTCGCGGCAGCGCGCGGAGGACGACTCCCCCAACTCGGCCGACGTGACGTACGCGCGGATGATGATCGAGCATCACGCGCAGGCCCTGGAGATGACCGAACTCGTACCGGACCGCGCCGAATCGCCGAAGATCGTCAAGCTGGCCGAACGCATCGCCGCCGCCCAGCAGCCGGAGATCAAGGCGATGAAGGGCTGGCTGAAGAGCCACGACAAGGCGGAGCGGGACACGGGGCACGGGCACGACCACGCGACGATGCCCGGCATGGCCACACGGGCCCAGCTGGGGCAGCTGCGCGCGGCCGACGGCAAGGCCTTCGACCAGCTGTTCCTCACCCTGATGATCACTCACCACCAGGGCGCGATCACGATGTCCACCGACGTGAAGGGGCAGGGCAACAACATCGCCATGGAGGAGATGGCGGACGACGTGGTGGCCCAGCAGACGAGCGAGATCGGCCGGATGCGGAACCTCATGTGACGGTACGCCGGCCCGCACCGGCGCCACCCGGTTCCCGCCGGCGGCGGCTCAGCGGCGGGCGTGCCTCGGGGACAGCAGACCCGCGTCGCGCGTCCGGCCGATGAGCCGGAGCGCACCGCGCCTGCTGTAGCCGGTCTCGGCCATCACCGCCAGCACCGGATCGGTCCCCCGCTCCTGGGCCGCGCGGTACGCCCGCGCCACGAGCCGGCGCTCCTCCGGCCCTCGCGGCCGGCCGGAGCCGTCACGGTGCGCACCCGTACCGGGGTCGCCCCCGGCGTCCGGCTCACCCTCGGCACCGCAGGCGCGGGCCAGCGGGCCCTCGATCCAGTCGGCCAGCACCGCCAGGTCCTCGAGGGTGAGCGCGGGCCGGGCCTGTACGTCCTCGACGCAGACCCACCCCTCGCACACCATCGCGAGCGCGTCGATCCTGGCCCCGTCGCCGAAGGCCAGCCGCACATGGAGCCACCGGGTCGCCCGCTCCCCCTCCCGCACTTCCCACGCGGGCCACACGGACACCGCACCCTCGGCCGGAGAGCGATCGGAAAGATGAAGAAAAGATGCCTCGAGCACACACGCAACGTAACCGTGTGATCAGTTTCCCTCCGTAGGAACACGCTCCCCGTCCGGCGGACGGCACCCTGTCAGCGGAGTGCGGACGGTGCCATGCTGGGAGACATACAGCGATCTCCTGTCGATCCCCCGGGGCTGAGGAGTTCCGCCGTGCTGCGTGTCGCCGTCATCGGTTCCGGACCGAGCGGGTGCTACACCGCCCAGAGCCTGGTCCAGCAGGACCCCCAGGTGCGCGTCGACGTCCTGGACCGGCTGCCTTGCCCGTACGGCCTGGTCCGCTACGGCGTGGCACCGGACCACGAGAAGATCAAGTCCCTGCAGAACAACCTGCGCGCGGTGCTCGAGCACGAGCGGGTGCGCTTCCTCGGCGGGGTGCCGGTCGGGCCGGGCGGCGTGCCGGTCACGCGGCTGCGCGAGCTGTACCACGCGGTGGTGTACTGCGTGGGGGCCGCCACGGACCGGCGGCTGGGCATCCCGGGCGAGGATCTGCCGGGCAGCTGGTCGGCGACCGAGTTCGTGGCCTGGTACAGCGCGCATCCGGACACGGTCCAGGAAGGTTTCCTGCGCGGAGTGCGGTCGGCGGTGGTCATCGGCGTCGGGAACGTCGCGGTGGACGTCACGCGCATGCTGGCCCGGGGCGTGACGGAACTGGCCCCGACCGACATGCCGCACGCGGCCCTGACCGCACTCGCGGCGAGCCGGGTGACGCTCGTTCACATGGTGGGCCGGCGCGGTCCGTCCCAGGCCCGGTTCACCACCAAGGAGCTGCGCGAGCTGGGGACGCTGCCGGACACCGCGGTCGCCGTGGATCCGGCCGATTCCGCGCTGGATCCGGCGTACACGGACCCGTCCGCGCTGCCCGCACCGCAGCGCCGCAACGTCGAGGTGCTGCGCGGCTGGGCCGGGGGGACGGCGGAGCCGGGCGCGCGGCGTCTGATCCGTCTGCGCTTCTTCCTCCGCCCGGCCGAGCTGATCGCCCGCGGGGGCAGGGTGGGCGCGGTGCGTTTCGAGCGGACGGCGCCGGACGGGCACGGAGGGATCACGGGCACCGGGCGGTTCGAGGAGATCGAGGCGCAGTTGGTGCTTCGGTCGGTGGGGTACCGCGGGGTACCGCTGGAGGGGGTGCCGTTCGACGCCACGGGAGGCACGGTGCCGCACCTCGCCGGGCGGGTGCTGCGCGGGGGCACCGTCGCTCCGGGCGAGTACGTGGCGGGCTGGATCAAGCGGGGCCCGACGGGCGTCATCGGCACGAACCGGTCCTGCGCCAAGGAGACGGTGACCTCCCTGCTGCAGGACGCCGTCCTCCTCAGGGAGCGCGACCTGCCCGGCGACCCCCTGACGGCACTGCGGGCCGAGGGCATCGAACCGGTCGGGTGGAAGGGCTGGCAGGCCATCGAGCGGGCCGAGGCACACCTGGGTGCCTCGCTCGGCCGGGGCACCGTGAAACTCCCCGACTGGGACAGCCTGCTCGCGGCGGCACGGGGAGCCGGCGCGTAGATCCGTCGGCCCCGCGGACGCCGCACGGCCCGGTGACCGCGGCGCGGCGGTCAGACCTCGCTTCGGCGGTCGGCCTGGCGGGTGGCAGCCGTGAGCAGGGTGTCGAGCAGGCCGGGGAACAGGGCTTCCAGGTCGTCGCGGCGCAACGCGTTCATCTTGGCCGTGCCCTCGTAGATCTGCCTGATCACGCCGCTCTCGCGCAGCACCCGGAAGTGGTGCGTGCTGGTGGACTTGGAGACCGGCACGTCGAAGTGCGAACAGGCCAGCGCGACGCCCTCGGCGGCGAGCTCGCGGACGACCCCCAGACGTACGGGGTCGGAGAGCGCGTGCAGCAAGCCCTCCAGCCGGATTTCGTCACACGTGGGGTGCGGCAGTTCACGGCTGCTGGGGACGGGGGCGGCGGTCGGCACGGCGGCGGCTCCACATGCGTTCGGGGAGGAACCTCCATTGTACGAGAGGCATCGTAGTTTGACATCCGACGTACTACGATGCCTATCGTACGAGCGCACCCCTCCCCGGACCCGCCGAATGGAGCCCCGACGTGAGCACGCTGTTCGAGCCCTACACCCTGCGCGCCGTGACGATCCCCAACCGCGTGTGGATGCCGCCCATGTGCCAGTACTCGGCCGCACCCGAGGGGCCCGAGGCCGGCGCGCCCGGCGACTGGCACTTCGCGCACTACGCGGCACGGGCGGCCGGCGGCACGGGCCTGATCGTCGTCGAGGCCACCGCCGTGTCACCGGAGGGCCGCATCTCGCCGTACGACCTCGGCATCTGGAACGACACCCAGGCCGAGGCATTCCGCCGCATCACCGGGTTCCTCGCCGCGCAGGGCACCGTCCCCGCCATCCAGCTCGCGCACGCCGGACGCAAGGCGTCGACCGGCCGCCCCTGGAAGGGCGGCGCACCGGTCGGGCCGCAGGACCACGGCTGGCAGCCGGTCGCCCCGAGTCCGCGCGCCTTCGCCGAGGGGCACCCCGTGCCCGACGAGCTGACCGTGGAGCAGATCCGGGAGATCGTCGACCGGTTCCGCGCCGCCGCCCGCCGCGCGCTCGCCGCCGGGTTCCAGATCGCCGAGATCCACGGCGCCCACGGCTACCTGATCAACGAGTTCCTCTCCCCGTACTCCAACCACCGCACCGACGCCTACGGCGGCTCGTACGAGAACCGGACGCGTTTCGCGCTCGAGGTGGTCGACGCCGTGCGCGAGGTGTGGCCGGACGACAAGCCGCTGTTCTTCCGCATCTCGGCCACGGACTGGGTGGAGGAGTCCGGCTGGACCGCCGACGACACCGTCCGCTTCGCCTCCGAACTGCACGCCCACGGCATCGACCTGCTCGACGTCTCCACGGGCGGCAACGCCTCCGGCGCCCGCATCCCGACCGGCCCCGGTTACCAGGTCCCCTTCGCCGCGCGGGTGCGCAACGAGACGCCGATGCCCGTGGCCGCCGTCGGACTGATCACCGAGGCAGGGCAGGCGGAGAAGATCCTGGCCAACGGCGAGGCGGACGCGGTGCTCCTCGGCCGTGAGCTGCTCCGCAACCCTTCGTGGGCCCGGCACGCCGCGCGTGAGCTGGGCGGCACGGTGCGGGTGCCGGACCAGTACCACCGGTCCGTCTGAGAGGCCCGCCCCACGTCGTCACCGGTGCCCCGGGATGCCCGTCGCATTCCGGGGCATCGGCGCGCGCGTTTCCTGGCCGAAAGTGATCCGTGCGGGCGTTGACCAGAAAGCGCTTACCCTCTACCTTCCGTTCAGCAGCGTGGCCCGTCCGCCCGAACCAACCGCACATGAGCCATGCTGACGAACGTCGTTCATGTACATGGCTTACACCCCCACACCACGACAGAAGGAACGACATGACATCCGCGACACGACCACGCGCCCGCGGGCGCGCACTCACAGGGTCCCTCGCCGCCTTGGGGCTCTCGGTTGGCATGCTCATGATTTCCGAAGCGCCGGCGGACGCCGCCACCTGGCCGACCCCCAACGGCAGCCAAGGCGTCTCCTCCACGATCGCCGTGTCCGGCACCAAGGACTACGGGATGAAACGCCTTTACGGCACGGGCGACCTGGGTTCGGGCGGCCAGGACGAGGACCAGGGCCCCATCCTCGAACTGGCGGACGGGGCGGTCCTGAAGAACGTCGTCCTCGGCGCCCCCGCCGCCGACGGCATCCACTGCAAGGGCTCGTGCACGCTGCAGAACGTCTGGTGGGAGGACGTCGGCGAGGACGCGGCGACGTTCAAGGGCAAGTCGTCGGGGTCGGTCTACACCGTCACCGGCGGCGGCGCCAGGGAGGCCAGTGACAAGGTCTTCCAGTTCAACGGCGCCGGGACACTGAACGTGTCGAACTTCGCGGTCAAGAACTTCGGCACCTTCATCCGCTCCTGCGGCAACTGCTCCACGCAGTACAAGCGGACGATCAACCTCAACACGATCGAGGTCACCTGGAAGGGCGGCAGGATCGCCGGCATCAACACCAACTACGGCGACAGCGCGACCCTGCGGAACATCACCATCGTCGGGGACAGCAGCAAGAAGATCGTTCCCTGCCAGAAGTACATCGGCAACGACGACGGCGACGAGCCGGACTCCAACGGCTCCGGCCCCGACGGCACGTACTGCAAGTACGCGTCGTCCGACATCACCTACCGGTAACCCCTCCGGGCAGCGGCCGTACGAGGCGTCCCGCGCGGCGTTTCGTACGGCCTGGCCGCTCCAGGGGCGTGCCCGCGCGGTCAGGCACCGCCCACACGCGAGCGCACCTCCCCCGTCAGCTCCCGCCGGTAGCCCGCATACGCGGCGCGCAGCGCCTCGCCCGGCCAGTCGGCGGGCAGCAGGGCGGCAGGCAGCACCGGATCGGCGAGCAGATGGCGCACCACGGCCGCGAACGCGGTCAGCCGGTCGGCGGGCCGGCCGGCGCGGTCGATGTGGCCGAGGAGCGCCCGCGCCGTGGCGGTCCAGGCGTCCAGCGGCCACAGGCTCGCGGCGAGTTCGCCGGCGGGCCGGGCGGGGCGGGCCGTGCAGCGCTCGGCCACCCCGTCGAGACCGGCGGGCAGACGGCGCTCCAGGTTGTCGGGGCGCAGCCACACGCCCTCGCGGAGCTCGGCCAGCCGGAGTGCGGCGAGCCGGGCCCGCAGGTCGGCCCGTTCCGCGGGGCCGCGGCCCGTCGCGGTGATCACCAGCAGCTCCCAGTCGCCGTCCCACGCGCGCGTGCGTGGCCGCAGGGACTCGTCCTGGCGGCGCTGACGGTCCAGCAGCCGGTCGCTGAGGCGGTACCCGGCGTCCGTGCGCCGCAGATCACCGGCGGCGACCATCCGGCTCAGCGCCGCGCGGAGCGTGGACCCCCCTACGTCGAAGCCCTCCACCAGCCGCGCGAGGTCCTTCGCCGTGAGCTCCGGCGGGTGGATGCCGAGCAGCAGGCTCAGGACGACCGACCGCGCGGAGAGCGGACGCAGCGGGAATTCGTTCGATGCCGCCGGTTCGTTCCTCCGCATGGGGCCGTACTCTACGTCGCCCATCGTGTTGCACGATTGCTGCGGCCGTAGGAATAGTGCAACACTCGGTGCCATGGCCACCACACTCGCGGACCAGCTGCAGCAGAACGGCGGCGCACCCGGCGCCGGCCACGACGTCACGCACGACGTCACCAATCAGCCCTCGCCCCTGACCCCCTACGACGCCTCCGACGACGCCGCCCTGCTGGAGGGCCTGCGGCGGGAGGGCGCCGGCTGGGCCGAGGAGGATCTGCGGCGGCTCGGCCGACTGGCCGGCAGCGCGCAGGCGCAGGAATGGAGCGATCAGGCCAACCGTCACGAGCCCGAGCTGCACACCCACGACCGGTACGGGCACCGGATCGACGAGGTGGAATTCCACCCCAGCTGGCACCACCTGATGCGTACGGCCGTCGCCGAGGGGCTGGCCGGCGCGCCCTGGGCGGACGACCGGCCCGGCGCGCACGTCGCCCGCACCGCGAAAGGACTGGTGTGGGGGCACACGGACGCGGGCCACGGCTGCCCGACGTCCATGACGTACGCGGCGGTGCCCGCCCTGCGCCGGCAGCCGGACCTGGCGACGGTGTACGAGCCGGGGCTGACCAGCCGTGAGTACGAGCCCGGGCTGAGCGTGCCGGCCGGCAAGCGCGGGCTGCTGGCCGGCATGGGGATGACCGAGAAGCAGGGCGGTTCCGACGTCCGGACCAACACCACCACGGCGGCACCGACCGCCGAGCCCGGCGTCCATACCCTGCGCGGACACAAGTGGTTCACCTCGGCGCCGATGTGCGACGTGTTCCTGGTGCTGGCGCAGGCCCCGGAGGGGCTGTCGTGCTTCCTGGTGCCGCGCGTCCTGCCCGACGGCACCCGCAACACGTTCCGCATCCAGCGGCTGAAGGAGAAGCTGGGCAACCGCTCCAACGCCTCGTCCGAGCCCGAGTTCGACGGCACGGTCGCCTGGCTGGTCGGCCCGGAGGGACAGGGTGTGAAGACCATCCTCGAGATGGTCAACTGCACCCGTCTGGACTGCGTGATGATGTCGGCGGCGCTGATGCGCAAGACCCTCGTGGAGGCGGGCCACCACGCGCGCCACCGCAGCGCGTTCGGGGCGCGGCTGGTGGACCAGCCGCTGATGCGCAATGTTCTGGCCGATCTGGCGCTGGAGTCCGAGGCCGCCACGGCCCTCACCCTGCGGCTGGCGGGAGCGGCGGACCGCGCGGTGCGCGGGGACGCCGGTGAGGCCGCCTTCCGCCGGATCGCGACCGCGGCGGGGAAGTACTGGGTCACCAAGCGCGGCCCGGCCTTCACCGCCGAGGCCCTGGAGTGCCTGGGCGGCAACGGCTACGTCGAGGAGTCCGGGATGCCCCGGCACTACCGCGAGGCCCCGCTGCTGTCGATCTGGGAGGGCTCGGGCAACGTCAACGCCCTCGACGTGCTGCGGGCACTCGGCCGGGACCCGGCCACCGCGCAGGCGCTCTTCGACGAACTCGCCCTGACGCGCGGGGCGGACGCCCGGCTGGACGCGGCGGTGGCCGGGCTGAAGGACCAGCTGGCGCAGGGCTCGCAGGCGAACGCCCGGCGGATGGTGGAGCGGATGGCGCTGACGCTGCAGGGTTCCCTCCTCGTCCGGCACGCCCCGTCCGCGGTCGCCGACGCCTTCTGCGCGACCCGGCTGGGCGGCGACTGGGGGCACGCCTTCGGCACGCTGCCCGCGACGGCCGGACTGGACGCGATCGTCGAGCGCGCGCTGCCGGGCGGGGTCTGACACGTCATCAAGCCACCGTGCGCACAGTTCGCGCACCGTCACCTCTCGGCTGCGCTTCGTTGTCGGTGCCGTGGTGCAGACTCACGGGCAGTTGTCACCTTCGCAGGAGGAGGACACCGTGTTCACGGGGATCGACGAGGTCGACTGGGCCGCGATGCGGCATGCGTACGGCAGCGCGGAGGACGTCCCCCGGCTGCTGCGGGGGCTGGCCTCCGCGGACGCCGCCGAGCGGGAGACCGCGCTCGACGGGATGTACGGCGCCGTGCACCACCAGGGAGATGTGTACGACTCGACGCTCGCCAGCATCCCGTTCCTCTTCGCGCTCGCCGTCCGCGCAGAGGTCCGGGACCGGGCGGGCATCGTGGAGCTGCTCGTCAGCATCGGCGGGGAGGGCGAGGAGGACGTCGAGGGGCCGTACGCACGGGCCCGGTCCGCGGTCCGGGCGGGGGCCGGCGTCTTCGCCGGGCTGCTGGGGGACCCCGACGCCGCGGTGCGGCGGACGGCGGCCGGCGCGGTCGTGCGGTTTCTCGACGAACCGGAGCGTGTCCTGGGCCTGTTGCGGGAGCGCGTCACCGTGGAGCGGGACGACCGCGTGCTGCTGGCGCTGACCGGGAGCCTGGGCCGGTTCGCCCGGCGGCACCCCCGGTGGGCCGACGGGGCGGTGGAACTGCTGGCGGCACAGAGCGCGCCGCCCTACGGTCCCGGGCTGCGGCTCGCCGCGCTGGGCCAGCTCGCCGGGTGCGCTCCCGAGCGGCTGCCCGCCGAACCGGTGCCGACGGTACTGCGGCTGCTCAGGGAGCGGGCGAGGCAGCGGCCCGCCGTCCCCGGCGAGCCGGACGGCCCGGCCACGGACACCCTCATCGGCCGGCTGCGCCGGCTGCGCCCCTCCGACGAGGAGGGGTCCCAGCTGCTGCGCACCCTGCACAACGCCCTCGACGGCCGGGTCGCCGACCGGATCGCCCTGCTGTCCGGACAGCTGGCGTGCCCCGATCCGGTCGACCGGTGCAACGCGGTGTGGATGTCCCCGGGACTGTTCCGCGCCTGGCGCGCCGACTACGCGGAGCCGGTCGCCCTGATCGGCGCCCAGCTCGCCGCGGACGACGACCGGTTGCGCGACGCCGCGGTCGCCGCCCTCGAGGAACTCTTCGAACTGGCCGCGCCGGCGGCCGACCACCTCCACGCTCTCCTGACGGACCACCCCGAACTGAGCGTGCACACATGGGAGCGCGGGGCGCCGACCCTGGGCCGCCCGCTGAAGACGCTCGCGAGGACCGGGGACCCACGGGCCGTCCCGTTCCTGGCCGACGTGCTCGCGGGCCCCGTCGTGCCCGACGACGTGGGACACGCCCTCGTCCCTCTGGGGCCTGCCGCGGCCCCTCTCGCGCCGGCACTGCGGCGGCGGCTGGCGGCACTCCCGCTCGACGCGGACGACCTGCACGCACGCGCCGGCTCCCTGCTGCCCGCACTGACGGCGCTCGGCGACGCCGAGGCGGTGCCGGTGGCCGTACGGATGCTGAACGGCATGCCGGGGGAACTCCGGCTGCGGGACGTGCTGGTGGCGTCCGCGCTGCGCCTTGTCGCCGCGTCCGGTGCCGCCGCACGGGAGGCGATACCGGCCCTGCGTTCCCTGCTGCCCGGTGAGAGCGGTGTGGCGGCGGCGGAGGCCCTGTGGGCGGTGGAGGGCGACCCGGAAGCGGTCCTGCCCGTCCTGCTCGCCGCGCTGGAGGACCCCGCGGGCCGTGCCCGCAGGGCGGCTGCCGAGGCGCTCGGGCGGCTGGGTCCCGCGGGCCGCCCCGGCCTGCCCGGGCTGCGGCGGCTCACCCGGTCCGCCGACCTGTGGGAGCGGACGTCCGCCGCGCAGGCCCTGTGGCAGGTCGCCGGGGAGCCGGAGACGGCGGTGGACGTGCTGTGCGCGGCCTGGGCCGAGAACCCGCACACCCGCCGTCCGACCGCCGCACTGGCGGTGCGGCTGGGCCCTGCGGGGACGCCCCTGCACGGCCTCCTGCGGGCGGAGGCGGCCTCGCCGCGACGGCACACCGCCGGTTCCGGCGGCTACGGCAGCCACGACATCCACGGCGACGAGGAGCTGCTGCGGACGTGCCGGCAGGCGCTGGCGCTCGCGTAGGCGTACGGGCCGCCGCACCGCGCCGACCTGCGGCGGAGACCGTTGCTGGGGTGACTGTCAGTGGTGGGGTGCACACTGACCCGTGTCCGGAATCAGGACGTCGAGGACGACGTCGCGGAGGTGATCGGCATGACCGAGGTACTGCTCGCCGTGGGCACCCGCAAGGGTCTGTTCATCGGGCGCCGGCGGGGTGGCGCCTGGGAGTTCGACGAAAGTCCCTACTTCAACGCGCAGGCCGTGTACTCGGTCGCGATCGACACCCGTGGGGCGAGCCCCCGACTGCTCGCCGGCGGCGACAGTGCGCACTGGGGTCCCTCGGTGTTCCACTCCGACGACCTCGGCCGCAGCTGGACCGAACCGGCTCGGCCCGCCGTCAAGTTCCCCCAGGACACGGGGGCTTCGCTGGAGCGGGTCTGGCAGCTGCACCCGGCCGCGGCCGAACCCGACGTGGTGTACGCGGGCACCGAGCCGGCCGCGCTCTACCGGTCGGAGGACCGCGGGGAGTCCTTCGAGCTGGTGCGGCCGCTGTGGGAGCACCCCACGCGTGCGAAGTGGATGCCGGGCGGCGGCGGTGAGGGCCTGCACACCGTGCTCACGGACGAGCGCGACGCGCGGGCCGTGACGGTGGCCGTCTCCACGGCGGGCGTGTTCCGCACCCTGGACGGCGGCGCGAGCTGGGCCCCGGCCAACTCCGGGGTGTCCGCGGTGTTCCTGCCGGACCCGAACCCGGAGTTCGGGCAGTGCGTGCACAAGGTCGCCCGGGACGCGGCGGACCCGGACCGGCTGTATCTGCAGAATCACTGGGGGGTGTACCGCAGCGACGACGCGGGCGGGCACTGGACGGACATCGGCGAGGGGCTGCCGTCGACATTCGGCTTCGCGGTGGTGGCCCATCCCCACCGCGGTGGCACCGCCTACGTGTTCCCCATCAACGCCGACTCCGACCGGGTGCCGGCCGACCGCCGCTGCCGGGTCTTCCGTACGGCGGACGCGGGCCGGAGCTGGGAGCCGCTCGCGGCGGGGCTGCCGCAGGGCGATCACTACGGCACGGTGCTGCGTGACGCGATGTGTCATGACGGCGCGGACCCGGCCGGAATCTACTTCGGCAACCGCAACGGCGAGGTGTACGCGTCGGACGACGACGGCGACAGCTGGCGTCAGCTGGCGGCACACCTGCCGGACGTGCTGTGCGTGCGGGCCGCGGTCGTGGGATGAGCCGGAGGGCGATCGCGCCGGGTGTCGGCCACTGGTTGATCTCCACCGCCGTCGCCGCAGTAGGGTGACGCCCGTGGCACCACGACCCTTGAACGAAATCGTCGAAGCAGGCTGGGCGAAGGCCCTGGAACCGGTGGCCCAACGGGTCTCCGCGATGGGGGACTTCCTGCGCGCGGAGATCGCCGCGGGACGCACCTACCTCCCGGCCGGAGCGAACGTCCTACGGGCCTTCCAGCAGCCCTTCGACGAGGTACGCGTCCTGATCGTCGGGCAGGACCCGTACCCGACCCCGGGCCACGCGGTGGGGCTGTCGTTCTCGGTCGCGCCCGAGGTGCGGCCGCTGCCCGGCAGCCTCGTCAACATCTTCCGGGAGCTGAACACCGACCTCGGCCTGCCGCAGCCGTCGAACGGCGATCTCACGCCGTGGACCGAGCAGGGGGTGCTGCTGCTCAACAGGGCGCTGACGACGGCTCCGCGCAAGCCCGGCGCCCACCGCGGCAAGGGCTGGGAGGAGGTCACCGAGCAGGCGATACGGGCGCTGGCCGGACGGGGCAAGCCGCTGGTGTCCATCCTGTGGGGGCGCGATGCCCGCAACTGCCGTCCGCTGCTGGGGAATCTGCCCGCGGTGGAGTCCGCCCATCCGTCCCCCATGTCCGCCGACCGCGGGTTCTTCGGCTCGCGCCCGTTCAGCCGGGCCAACGACCTGCTGATCCGTCAGGGCGGCCAGCCGGTGGACTGGCGCCTGCCGTGACCGGGACCGGCTTCCTCGCCGTGGACTCGGGGGGCTCCGGTCTGCGGGTCGTCGTCGGGGCCGGCGGACGCGGTCCGCTGGCCCGGACCGCGTCGAAGGAGCCGGTGCGGACCGGGACCCATGGCATCGACCCGGAACACTTCCTGGAACAACTGGTCCCGATGGCACGGGCGTTGTGCTCCGAGGCGGGTGTCGGGCGGTTGGACTCGGCCGCCGTCGGCGCGGCCGGGCTGGCCAGTCTGGGGGACGCCCTGCGCGCGGAACTGCCGGGCGCGCTCTCCCGGGAACTGGGCGTGCGGAGGCTGGTGCTGGCCGCCGACGCCGTCACCGCCTATGTGGGTGCCCTCGGGCCGCGGCCCGGTGCGGTGATCGCCGGGGGCACCGGCCTCATCGCGATCGGCACCGATCTGACGGGCTGGCGCCGGGCGGACGGCTGGGGTCATCTGCTCGGCGACTGCGGCGGAGGCGCCTGGATCGGACGGGCGGGTCTGGAGGCGGCGCTGCGCGCCCATGACGGGCGCGGGGGCGGCTCCGTCCGGCTGCTGGAGAGCGCGGAGGAGGTGTTCGGGCCGGTGACCGGACTGCCGGGCCTGGTGTATCCCCGCAGCGACCGGCCGGCCGTGCTCGCGTCGTTCGCCCCGCGGGTCGGCGAGTGCGCGGCCGGCGGCGACCCCGTCGCCGCGGGCATCCTGCGCGCGGCGGCCCGGCACATGGCCGACTCGGCGGCGGCGGTGTGTCCGGCGGGAGGCGAGCCGGCGGTCGGCCTCACCGGCGGACTGTTCGGCATGGGGGCCGTGCTGCTCGATCCCGTGGACGAGGAACTGGTGAAGCGGCTGCCGTCGGCGCGGCGGATCAGGGCCGAGGGTGATCCGCTGCACGGGGCGGTACGTATCGCGGAGGACCTCACCAGCGATTCCTTCGCTCTTCCGGGTGACGAGAAGCTGCTGAGCGTGACGTACGACCGGTGAGAACGTCACTCGCGCAACCGGCGCCCGTACGTAACTCTCCAGACAAAACCGGACGGATACCGCTCACCTGCCCCCTCCCCGAACAGGGGAGCCCAGGAAGCCACTAACATGCCGCAACATGAGCACCCCCACTGGGCCCGCGTCCGGCCTGCCAGTACGAATGCCGCGCCCCCGCCAGCCCGGACGGCACCGCCGTCCCGAACCCCTGGTGGCTCCCGAGGACGCGCCCGCGCTCGTCCTCGCCGTGCCGGGTACGCCCAGTAGTGCCACCCGTTCGCTCGCCGACGAGGTCGTCAGCATCGCCCGTTCCGAGCTGCCCGGTCTGGACGCCCGGATCGGCCATCTGGAAGGCGATGACGAGTTCCCGTCGCTGACGTCCGTCCTCGCGCACGCGGCCGAGGAGCGCACGGCCCGCTTCGAGCAGGCCCGTGCCGTCGGCCTGGACGTCAAGGAGCCCGACGGCCCCGTCGCCGTCGTCGTGCCCCTGCTCGCCGGCCCGGACAGCGCGCTGCTGCGCCAGGTCCGCCAGGCCGTGATGGACAGCCGCGTCGCCGCCGAGCTGACCGATGTGCTGGGCCCGCACCCGCTGCTCGCCGAGGCTCTGCACGTCCGTCTGTCGGAGGCGGGCCTGGCCCGCGCCGACCGCGCCCGGCTGTTCACCGTGGCGACCGCCGCGGACGGCATCATCCTCGCCTCCGTGGGCGGTGACGAGGCCGTGCAGGCGGCCGGGATCACCGGGATGCTGCTCGCCGCGCGCCTCGCCGTGCCGGTGATGGCGGCCGCCCTGGACCAGGAGGGTTCCATCGCCTCCGTGGCCGAGCAGCTGCGCGGCTCCGGTTCGCAGCAGCTGGCGCTGGCGCCGTACCTGATCGGCCCGGAGATCGACGCGAGCCTGATCGAGGAGGCCGCGAAGGAGGCGGGATGCTCCGCCGCCGAGGCGCTCGGCCCGTACCCGGCGATCGGCAAGCTGGCGCTGGCCAAGTACACGACCGCGCTGGGCATCGCCCCGCAGCAGGCGCAGAGCACCCCGGCCCACTGAGGCGACGGGGTCACGCAGGACGCCGAAAGGGCCCGCTCCGGAATGTCCGGGGCGGGCCCTTCGTCGTGACCGGGGCGCCGGTCAGCCCAGGACCACGCAGGAAGCGGCGGGCACCGGCACGGAGCCGCCGCGCCGCGGCATTCCCGTGTCCGGGTCGAGCGAGAACCAGGTCACGTCGCCGGAGCGCTCGTTCGCGACGTACAGCACCCCGTCCCAGGCGGTGATCGCGCGAGGCCAGCGACCGCCGCAGGACACGGTGGCGAGTGGGGTCAGCGCCCTGCCGCCCGCCTCGACCGCGAACACGGAGAGGACGTCCTCGCCGCGGGTCGCGGTCCACACGAAGCGGCCGTCGGGCGAGACGGCCACACCGGAGGGATACGCGTCGCCGGCGGGGGTGCCGGGCAGGACCGGGATCTCGGCGAGCGGCTTCAGCAGGCCGTCGGCGGCTTCCCAGCGGCAGACGACGAGCGAGGGGCTGAGTTCGTTGAGGACGTACGCGCAGGCACCGTCCGGGTGGAAGGCCAGGTGGCGCGGTCCCGAGCCCGGACGCAGGGCGATCTCCCGGTGCGGCACGAGAGCGCCGCCGGTCAGGGTGCACACCCGCACCGAGTCCGTGCCGAGGTCGACGCCCACCGCCCAGCGGCCGCTGGGGTCGGGCTGCACCTGGTGGACGTGCGGGCCCTGCTGGCGCTGCGGATGAGGGCCGGAGCCGCTGTGCCGGAGCACCCCGGAGACGGCGCGCGAGAGAGAGCCGTCCGGACGCACCGGTACGGCGCTCACGCTGCCGGATCCGTAGTTCGCGGTGAGGACGTGACCGGCGAAGAGGCTGAGATGGGCCGGACCGCTGCCGTCCACCGGAACCGCGCGCCCGGCCGGTTCCGGTCCGCTCCCGGTCACCCGGAACGCGGCCACGGCACCCTCCGCGGTCTCGCTGACCGCGTACAGCATGCGCCCGTCCGGCGACAGGGCCAGCCAGGACGGATCGGACACGGCGTCCACGCTGCCCAGGAGGGTCAGCGCACCGCTGCCCGGGTCGACGGTCGCGGTGACGATGCCCGGGCCGCCCGCGGCCGTGAACGATCCGATGAACGCCCGCCGTCTGCCGTCCGCCACGACTGTCCCCTCTCGTTGGATGCAGACCCGGGGTGACGGTAGCAGTCGATCACGGAAGGTCTAGACCAAGAGGAAGCCGTGGGTCGTTCCGCGCGTCCCGAGCGGGATCAGGCACCGACCTGCGGAGACCCGGAGGGTGCCCGCAGCGGCGCGGCGAGTTCGGCGAGGGCCCGCTCCAGGCCGTGCAGATGGGCCAGGGCGGGTTCCGAGGCCGCAGGTGCCGTGCGTGCCGCGAAGTCCCGGCCGCCGGTGAGCGCCTCCACCGCGGCCTCCACCCGCCAGCAGGCGGCGGTCAGCCGGACGTCGTGCGAGGCCTCCGGGTCGGCGGCGACGGCGACGAGCCCGCGGATCTCCCGGGCACAGTCGTCCAGCAGGGCGAGCACCCGGCGGGCTCGCCGCTTGCGGCCGAGCATGGGGTTCAGCGGGTGCACCAGCGGGGCGACCGAGAGGCGCACCCGGGCGAGCAGCTGCTCCAGCTCCGTCACCAGCGGTGCCGGATCGGCGCCGGGAGTTCCGGCCAGCCGCGCGGCGGCCTCGGCCGTGCACGCGTGGACGCAGCGCAGGGCCCGCTGGATCCAGGTGTCGGTGATGCTGTGCGTGGTCACGGGCAGGACGAACGCCACCGCCAGCACGGCGCCGAGCGCGCCGACGCCGGTCTCCACGAGCCGCAGCGCCAGCAGCCCGGGGGACAGCACGCCCAGCAGGCCGTAGAGCATGGCGGCGAGCACCGTCACCCAGAGCATCATCCAGGTGTAGGACACGGCGGCGGTGTAGAAGATCCCGAACACGGAGACGGCGACGACCAGGGCCGTGAGCGCCCCCTCCCCGTGGACGGGAACGGCGACGAACAGCGCGAGGCCGATGCCGAGGACGGTGCCCAGCACCCGCCGGAAACCGCGTACCAGGGTCTCGCCGCGCGACGTGGTGTTGACGAAGACCCACCAGGTGGCGCCGACGGCCCAGTACCAGCGCTGTCCGGACACCAGCTGGCCCACGACCAGGGCGAATCCCGCCCCGGCGGTCGCCTGGACCGCTTGGCGGGTGGTCACCCGGGCCAGCCCGGTGCCTGCGGGCGGCGCCGGTACGACGGCCGGGGGGAGCCGGCGTTCGTAGCACCACAGTCCGAAGCGCACCCCGGCCGCGGCGAGCACGGACAGCAGGACCGAGGCGTACAGCTCGGGAAGCTGGGCCGTCCGCGCGTGCAGGAACTGCGCGACGAAGTACGTCATGAACGCGAACACGCCGAGGCTGTGTCCGCGGGGACCCCAGCGCCGGGCGTACACGCCCAGCCCCACGACGGCGAGGAAGGTGAGGTCACGTGCCACGGGGTGGTCGTGCAGCACGGCCGCGGCGGCGAG
This sequence comes from Streptomyces malachitofuscus, assembly GCF_055571035.1. Classification (NCBI taxonomy): domain Bacteria; kingdom Bacillati; phylum Actinomycetota; class Actinomycetes; order Kitasatosporales; family Streptomycetaceae; genus Streptomyces; species Streptomyces malachitofuscus. The sequence continues at coordinate 68,972 of NZ_JBVIGA010000009.1, forward strand.
CACCGGCAGGCCGGCGGCGGGCAGCAGCGCCGTGGTGACGGCCTGTTGGCGGACCGTGGCATCGGTGACGGTGAACAGGGCGAGCAGCGCGGCGAGCCCGCCGGTGACGGCACCGGTGAGCGAGTGTCCGGCCAGGCCGCAGACGACGACGGCCAGCCCGATACCGAGCACGGCCCGCGCCGCGAAGCGCAGCCGCGTGCGGCCGGGGTCCGGAGCCATGAACACCCTCTTCAGCACGTACCGCCCCCTGGGATGTGATGGTGTGCACCGTGGCATGAAAAAGGCGCCGCGGGGTCCGCAGCGCCATCGACGCATCCATATCAGCATCTCCACCACCAGTGGCTCAACTGGCTCATGTGAAAGTGGGCCATTGGTACAGTACTGACGGCACTTCCACGGCCATCGACGTGCCAATGGCCGACGCGGGAACCAGGAACCTCATGGCGGTGGACGAGCTCGACACCCGCATCCTGCGGCTGCTTCTGACGCGGCCGCGCACCAGCGTGCGCGAGTACGCCCGGATTCTCGGGGTGGCCCGCGGCACCCTGCAGGCCCGTCTCGACCGGATGGAGCGGGAGGGCGTCATCACCGGCACCGGGCCCGCCCTCTCCCCCGCCGCACTCGGGCACCCCGTGCTCGCGTTCGTGCACATCGAGGTCACCCAGGGGCACCTGGACGAGGTGGGTGAGGCGCTCGCCGCCGTACCGGAGATCGTCGAGGCGTTCTCCATCACCGGCGGCGGTGATCTGCTGACCCGGGTCGTGGCGCGCGACAACGCCCATCTGGAGGACGTGGTCCAGAAGCTGATCAGTCTGCCCGGCGTGGTCCGCACGCGCAGTGAGGTGGCGTTGCGCGAGCGCGTCCCGCACCGGCTGCTGCCACTGGTGGAGTCGATCGGCCGGACGGTGCGGAAGTGAGCCCTGCCATCCTGGTCCCATGAGCACGCTCGGCACTCTCTCGGTCATCTTCGATCTCGACGGAACGCTCGTGGACAGCGAGCCGAACTACTACGTGGCCGGGCGTCAGACGCTCGCCGAGTACGGGGTCCCGGACTTCTCCTGGTCGGAGCACGAGCGTTACGTCGGGATCAGCACGCGGGAGACGATCACCGACTGGAGGCGGCGGTACGGCCTGTCGGCCCCGGTCGAGGAACTCCTCGCCGTCAAGAACGGCCACTATCTGAGGCTGGCCGGCGCCTCGACACGGGTGTACCCGGAGATGCGGGCGTTCGTGGAGCTGCTGGCGGCCGAGGGCGTCCCGATGGCCGTGGCCTCCGGTTCCTCGCCCGAGGCGATCGGGGCAATCCTTGCCGGGACGGGCCTGGACGCGTATCTGCGCACCGTCGTCCCTGCCGACGAGGTCGCGCACGGAAAGCCGGCCCCCGACGTCTTCCTGGAGGCGGCCCGCAGGCTCGGCGCGGACCCGGCCGACTGTGTCGTCCTCGAGGACGCCGCGCCGGGCGCCGCCGCCGCGCACGCGGCCGGGATGCGCTGCATCGCCGTCCCGTACGTCGCCGCGCAGGCCGACGCCCCGGAGTTCGCCACCGCCGGTCTGCTGCTGCCGGGCGGGCAGGCGGAGTTCACGGCGCGGGCCGCGCACGCCTGGCTCGCGGACACCCGCCCGCGCTCCTGACGGAGACCCGCCGGCATGTGATCTTGGGCACGTTCGCTCGCGTGCCGTCCGGGGCCACCGGGTGGCTCCGGCACGGCCCCGTTCGCCCAGGTCCGCACGGCGAGGCCCTTGTGAGGCGGAAGCGCGCTGGTCACACGCCCGCGGTCCCCGGTGAACGCCGGTCCGGTGGGCCGCGCCGACGGGGACGGCGGTGACGCGGAAGGCCGCCCACGCGTTCCACGGCGACCGAAAATTCTTTCCCGGACGGTGATTGTCTCGCGCCTGACGTCCGTACTTCCTGCTGTTGGGCCGTTCATATCCCAGGAGGCACGATGCGCATCTCGCGCAGCACGGCAGGAACCGCGTTCGTGGGCGGAGCCATGATCCTCACCCTCACCGCGCTCGCCTATCCCACCATGCTGGGCGTACAGAACACATCGTCCAAGCCGGACCGGGTGGTGGCCAACACGAACTACGGCCCGCTCACCGAGGCCGACCGCGACTTCGTGGTCAAGGTGCGCGCGGCCGGACTGTGGGAGCACCCGCTGGGGCTGCTGGCGATGGAGCGGGGGACGACGCCCGAGATGAAGGAGGCCGGCGAGCATCTGGTCGTCGGCCACGGCCGCCTCGACGCGTCCTGCCGCAAGATCTCCGTGGAGCTCGGCATCACCTTGCCGAACGTGGCGTCGCCGCAGCAGCAGGGGTTCGTGGAGACGGTGAAGGCCACCAGCGGCAAGGAGTTCGACTCCACGGCGGTGAACATCATGCGCGTGACGCACGGGCAGATCTTCCCGGCCATCGCCAACATCCGGGCCAACACCAGGAACACCCTGGTGCGGCAGCTGGCCGACCAGGCCAACGACACGGTGCTCGACCACATCACGGTGCTGGAGAAGACGGGCCTGGTCAATCACGAGCAGGTCAACTTCCAGCAGACCAGCCCGCCCAAGATGCCGCGGGAGGCGGTGACGCCGCCTGCGCCGCAGCCGGGTGCGCAGGTCCTCGCGCTGGAGATCCCCGAGGAGCTGGAGGACCTCAACACGGCCTCGCCGGCCCCGTCACCGTCCCCGACGGTCAAGTAGGGCGGCGGACCGGTCCGGTCACGACCCGCGGCGGGGCCTGCCCCGCCGCGGGTTCTTCGTCGTGCCTCCGGCGCCCGACCGGCGGCCGCGGCCGGCGGACCCGCCGGCCGGCTGCCGGCGCCGGGCGTCGCCGTCGCTCCGCCCGCCCTTCTTCTCCCGCGCCGGCTGCTGCGCCCGGCCGCGGGTGCTGTTGACGGTGCGGCCGCGGACGATCCCGATGAAGTCCTCCACCCGGTCCGTGGTCGCCGCCTCGGGCCAGGACAGGGCCACACTCGACTCGGGGGCCGCTGTGAGCGGCCGGTGGGTGAGGTCCTTGCGGTGATGCAGCCGGGCGAGCGACAGCGGTACGACGAGTACGCCGATCCCGGCCGCGACGAGCTCGATCGCGTCGGCCGTGGTGGCCGGACGTTCCAGGGCGGGTCGTCCCGGCAGGCTCTCCCAGGAGAGGACGTCGTCGAGGGGGTGCAGCACGATGTCGTCGGCGAGGTCCTCGGGGGACACCGTGTCGGCCGCCGTGACGAGGTGGTCCCTCGGCACCACGACGACCGTCTGCTCGGTGTAGAGGGGAATGGCGCTGAACACCGTACGGTCGACGGGCAGCCGGACGAGGCCCGCGTCGGCCTGACCGCCCAGCAGCAGCCCCTGCGCCGCGTCGGCGGGGACCTGGGTGAGGGTCAGCGAGATGTCGGGCAGCCGCTCGTTCCAGACGCGCACCCATTTGTCGGGCATCACGCCGGGCACGTACACGAGCCGGAACGAGGGGGACACTTCCGAGCCTGTCACCTGGCCAGGTTACCGGCCGTGGTCGGCGGCGGTGCACACGCTCGATACCCTGGACGCCATGACGCAGCACCAGAGCACCCAGACGATGAAGCCCGCGACCGCGGCGAAGAAGCTGGGTGTGTACCTCGAGGCCACCCCCGCCGAGTTCCGGGAGGGTGCCGTCTCGCGCGCCGAGCTCAACGCGCTCCAGGCGGACCCGCCGCAGTGGCTGCGGGATCTGCGGCGTGACGGACCGCACCCCCGCCCGGTGGTCGCGGCGAAGCTGGGCGTGTCCATCGCCGGTCTCGCGCGCGGCGGAGTCACCGAGCCCCTCACCACCGAGCAGATCGAGGCGCTGAAGCAGGAGCGCCCCGAGTGGCTGGAGCGGGAGCGCGCCACCCAGGCAGAGGTCCGCAAGGAGGCTGCGCGCCTCAAGAAGCGCGACCAGGAGCGCGCGGAACGCGGCAACTGACTCGGGCACGCCTCTGAAACCCGAGTGCGCGGGCGTGCACCCACCCCCGGCCGGATCTCCCGGCCGGGGGTGTTCTCGTCTCCCCCGGCTCTTCGGTGTCCGCGTCCCGGGCGGCCGAAAACGCCAGCCCGCGCCACCCCTTCCGATGGATAGAAATATCTATCAACATGGCCCGTACCGCACGCGCCCGCAGCGGCGCAGCCGACCGCGCCCGGGGTGGGACATGCACAGCGTCATGTGGAAGCAAGCCGTCGAATGGCTGGCCGCGGCGGCCACCGATCCCCAGGAGTGCAAACGGCAGTGGGACCACGGCAAGGGGACGGTGCTGCTCGCGGCGGGCCGGTACTGGGACGTGCTCAGCGTGCCCGACCGGCTCGGCCTCCTCGCCCTCGACATCCTGTGGCGTGATCCACTGAAGGCACCCGGACCGACGCTGGTGGACGTCACGGCACGCAGGGTGGGGTTCTTCCTGCCGCCCGATCCGGTCAGTGAGTGGGTGGGGTTCGGGGTGCGGCACGTCGGCCGGGGGTCCTGGGTCGCCGTCCCGCCGCCGTACCGGCCCGCCGGCCGGCTCGAATGGCTCGTCCCTCCGGACGGCACCGGCACGCTGCACGCACCCGTTCCGCTCGAGCTGGCCCTGCGCCGGGCAACCGGCACGCTCGCCGTGCTGGCGCCGGTCAGCGCGGAGCCCGCGGTGCCGGACTGCTGGTGACGTCCTCGCGGCTGTACTCGGCGGGCGGCCGCAGCACGGGGACGGGAAAGGGCACGGGCAGCACCGTCGCGCGCCCGCTCGCCGTCGCGGCGGCGAAGGAGGCCCACAGGCCGTCGCGGTGCCCCGGAACCGTGTGACCTCTGGCCCGCCACTCCGCGACGAGCGTCGCGTAGATCGGCGTGTGCCCCGCGTACCCGCTGGTGAGTTCGGCGTACGTCCGGCGTGCGGCGTCATGTCCGAGAAGGCGCCGCGCCGTCCCAGTGCTGTCCATGCCGGAGCAACGCGCCGTCGTGCGCCGGTGGTACGCGGTGGTCTCCGAGATCCGCCCGGTCGGGTGAGGCCGTCACCCGCACGGCCGCACGCCCCGGAGCGGCTCACCCTGGACAGGTGACTGAACAAGCGTTTAACATGCTGTACATGCGTTCAATCCAGGACGACCGGACCACCCGGGCCGTCATCCGCGACGAGGCACTGCGACTGTTCGCCGAGCGGGGGCCGGAGTCGGTGACCGTGCGGCAGATCGCGGGGGCGGCCGGTGTGTCGGCCAGCCTCGTGGTGCACCACTTCGGATCGAAGGACGGACTGCGGGAGGAGGTCGACCGGCACGTCCTGGCCGTGTTCGCGGCGATGCTCGGCGAACTGACCGAAGAGGGCGGCGAGAAGCTGCTCGATCCGGGTGCCGGCGCCACCTCCCTCAGCGAGGTGTTCGCCCGGCATCTGCCGGCCGACTCGCCCCTGCCCGGCTACCTGCGGCGGCTGCTGCTCAGCGGATCCGAGACCGGCCGGGTGCTGTTCCGGCGGCTGTTCGAGCTGAGCCGCCGGACGCTCGACGAGCTGACGGCGGCCGGACTGGCCGCCCCGGGCCGGGACCCGGCCGTCCGCACGGCCGTGCTGCTCGCCAACGACCTGGCGGTCTTCCTGCTGCGCGACCATCTCGCCGACGCCCTGGGCACCGACCCGCTGTCCGCCGACGGCATGGCCCGCTGGGCCCCGGAGATGCTGAGCATCTACGCGGGCGGGCTGAACGCGACGCCGCAAGGAGAGGCGCCCCCAACGATCTAGGGAGAGTGTGCATGCCGCCCGGAACCGTACTGGCACCACCCGCGCTCGAGGCGCGTGATCTGCACAAGTCCTACGGCACCCATCAGGTACTGCGCGGTGTCGACCTCACCGTGACGCCCGGCCGGCTCGTCGCCGTGGTGGGCGAGAACGGCGCCGGGAAGTCGACCCTGCTCAAGTCGCTGGCGGGAGTTCTCGCCGCGGACCGGGGCGAGGTGATCCTGCACGGCACGCTCGGACACTGCCCCCAGGAGCCGATCCTGAACGGCAGCCTGACCGTGGAACAGCATCTGCGGTACTTCGCCGCGGCCCAGCGACTGCCGGGACCGGAGCGCGGTCTCGAGCTGGTCCGGCGGCTGGGCTTCGAGCGCTACCTGCGAACCGTGACCGGGGAGCTGTCCGGCGGCACCCGGCAGAAGCTCAATCTCACCCTGGCCCTGCTGCACGACCCGGACGTCCTGCTGCTGGACGAGCCCTACCAGGGGTTCGACTGGGAGACGTATCTGCGCTTCTGGGAACTGGCCGAGGAGCTGCGCTCGCGCGGCAAGGCGATCGTCGTCATCACCCATCTCGTCTTCGAGCAGGAGCGCTTCGACCTCCTGGCCGACCTCGTCGACGGACGGCTCGTCACCCGTACGTCCACGGCGACGAGCACGGAGGAGGCGCACCGTGCGGACGTCTGACACCCGCCAACCGCCAGTGGCGTACCGGCAGTTTCCCACCGCCCTGCGCTTCTCGGTGCGCGATCAGACCCGCAACCGGCTCGCCGGACTGCTGCTCGTGCTGTTCGTGCCCGCCTGGTACCTGCTGATGGACGCGCTGGCCGGGGGCGAGGTGCTGGAGTTCAAGCTGTTCGCGACCGGGGACGTGCTGCGCGTCGACGGCGGCCGGCTGACACTGATCACCGCCGGGCTCAACTGCGTCACGATGATCGCCGGCTTCGTGGTCTTCGACGCCGTGCGCAAGGCGCTGGCCTTCGACCGGCGGCTGGTGTTCGCGGGCTACGGACAGGCCACGCTCATCGGTGCCAAGACGCTGGCCGTGGTCGTCGTGGCCACCGCGATCGCCCTCTACACCGCGCTGGCGGTGCTGTTCTTCTGGCGCCCCTCGGCGGGCGGCTGGTGCGCCGTACTCGCCGGTTACACGGTCATCGCGCTCACCTACGGCGCGCTCGGCCTGCTGCTCGGGGTGGTGGTCAAGCGCGATCTGGAAGGCTTCTTCCTCATCATCATGGGCGGGCTGATGGACACGTTCCTGCAGAACCCGCTGGGCAATCCCCTGGCCAACGAGCCCGCGCTGCAGTGGTTCCCCTCCTTCGGCCCCATGCAGTTCGCCGCGGGCGGCGCCTTCGGGGGCACCGCCCTCTGGGGGCATCTCGCGCTGGGGCTGCTGTGGGCGGCCGCGTTCAGTGCGGTGGGACTGGCCGTGTTCTGGATCAGGACCCGCAGCCGGAACCGCGCGAGGTGAGCGGCCCCAGGGGCCTGGCTTGACCCTCGACCTTGTCGAGGGATCAGGGTTGCGGGTGTGGAGAGCGAGATGCGCAGCATTGGTGAGATGGCCCGGGACAGTGGGCTGGGCGTGAGCGCCCTGCGGTTCTACGACCGCGCCGGTGTGCTGGTCCCCGACCGCGTGGACCCGGTCAGCGGCTACCGCTGGTACGGCCCCGGACAGCTGGACGAGGCACGGCTGCTGGCCCGGTTGCGCCGGGCCGGCATGCCGCTGGCGGACGTCCGGCTGGTGCTGGCCGGCTGGACGGGCGCCGACACCGGTCTCGTACGGCGGCTGCTCGAGGCCCATCTGCGCCGTCTGGAACAGGGGCTGACCGACGCCCGCGACGCGTTCTCCGCACTCCGAGCCCTACTGGACCACAGGGAGAACCCCATGACCCCGCTCCGCACCGACACACCCGCCCGGCTGTCCGTCTCCGGCCCCGGTCTGGCCGCCGCACTGGACGCGGTCCGGTTCGCGGCCGGCACCGACCCGGAGCTGCCGATGCTCGCCGGCATCCACGTCGACATCGAGCACGATGCCCTGCACGTCGTGGCCACCGACCGGTACCGGATGGCCGTGGCGCGCGCCGGCGCCCGCGGCCACGACGGGCCCCGGGTGCAGGCGACCGTGCCCCTCCCCCTCGCCGACGCGATGCGGGCGCTGCTGGACGGCGAGAACGACATGCGGCTCACCGTGGACGGTGACCGCGTGACCCTGGAGACCGGGAACCGGCAGACGGCCGGCCAGTGTCTCGGCCACGACTTCCCCGACTACCGGCGCCTGGTCCGGCTCCCGGAGGGGCGGCGCGCCGTCGTGGAGGTGACGGCCTTCGAGACGGCGGTGCGCACGGGCCCCGTCCGCGCCCACGACGGCCAGGACGCCGAGTGCCGCGAACTCACCGTGCTGGACGTGTCGGAGGACGGGTCGGTCACGGTGGCCGGTGACGGCGCCGAGGGTGCCGGTATCGTCGCCGTCAACCGCGCGTTCCTGCTGGACGCCCTCGCCGCGGGGGCCGGTGACCGGCTGGTCCTGGAGTTCGGCGCCCCAACGGCGCCCCTGGCCATCCGCCGCCCGGACGACGAGCACACGTTCTCGCTGCTGATGCCGGTACGGCTGGAGAACTGAGGGCCCGTCGAGGCGGGCGGCGGGGCGTCAGCGTTCGAGGCCGCTGTCCTCCACCGGTTCCAGCGTCTCCGCGGCCGGCGTCGTGTTCTGTGCGGGCACGGCGTCGGCCGCCGCCGTGCGGCTGCGCGCCAGGCGCAGCGCGATGGGCTCGGTGAAACGGGCCGTGAGGGGACCGAGGACGACCAGGACCAGGACGTACGCCGTGGCCAGCGGGCCGAGGTCCGGCTCGACACCGGCGGTGACCGCGAGTCCGGCGATGACGATGGAGAACTCGCCGCGGGCGACCAGAGTGCCGCCGGCGCGCCAGCGGCCCTTGGGGGAGATCCCGGCCCGGCGGGCCGCCCAGTAGCCGGTGGCGATCTTCGTCAGCGCGGTGACGACGGCGAGCCCGAGAGCGGGCAGGATCACCGGCGGGATCGACTGGGGGTCGGTGTGCAGGCCGAAGAAGACGAAGAACACCGCGGCGAACAGGTCCCGCAGCGGCGCCAGCAGGTTGTGCGCGCCCTCGGCGACCTCCCCGGACAGGGCGATGCCCACCAGGAACGCGCCCACCGCCGCCGACACCTGCAGTTGCTGGGCGAGTCCCGCGACCAGCAGGGTGAGGCCCAGCACGACCAGCAGCAGCTTCTCCGGGTCGTCGCTGGAGACGAAGCGGGAGATCACCCGGCCGTAGCGGACGGCGGCGAACAGCACAAGACCGGCGACACCCAGCGCGATGGCCAGCGTGACGCTGCCCGTGGCGAGGCTCACACCGGCCAGCAGGGCGGTGATGATCGGCAGGTAGACGGCCATCGCCAGGTCCTCGAGCACCAGGATGCTGAGGATGACCGGGGTCTCCCGGTTGCCGAGCCGTCCGAGGTCCCCGAGCACTTTCGCGATGACGCCGGAGGAGGAGATCCAGGTGACGCCGGCCAGGACCACGGCGGCGACCGGGCCCCAGCCGAGGAGCAGGGCCAGGGCGGCGCCGGGCAGGGCGTTCAGCGCCATGTCCACGAGACCGGCCGGGTACTGCGTCTTGAGGTTGGAGACGAGGTCGCTGGCCGTGTACTCCAGGCCGAGCATCAGCAGCAGGAGGATCACGCCGATCTCGGCGCCGATCGCGACGAACTCCTCGCTCGCGCCGAGCGGCAGCAGTCCTCCCTCGCCGAATGCGAGGCCGGCCAGCAGGTAGAGGGGGATCGGGGAGAACTGCAGGCGTCCGGCGAGACGTCCCAGCAGGCCGAGCCCGAGGATGATCGCGCCGAACTCGATCAGGAAGATCGCGGAAGAATGCACGCGCTCACTCCCGCCCGAGAATCTCGGCGGCGGCCTCGATGCCCTCGCGGGTGCCGATCACGATCAGGGTGTCCCCGCCGGCCAGCCGGAAGTCCGGCGCGGGCGACGGGATCGCCTCGGCGCGCCGCAGCACGGCCACGATCGACGCCCCGGTGTCGGTGCGCATGCGGGTCTCGCCCAGCAGCCGGCCGTTCCAGTGGGAGACGGAGGACAGTTCGATGCGCTCAGCGACCAGCCCCAGGTCGGTGGTGTGCAGCAGGTTGGGGCTGTGGTGGGCGGGCATCAGGGCGTCGATCAGCGCGGCCGACTCGGCGACCGTCAGACGCAGCGACCGTGCGCAGGCGTCCGGGTCGTCGGAGCGGTAGACGTTGACCGTGCGGGCACCGTCGCGGTGCGCGATCACGGACAAGTGCTCGTGCTCACGCGTGGTGAGGTCGTATTTCACGCCGATGCCCGGCAGCGGCGTCGCGCTCATCCGTGGAGCAGGCACAGCCCGTCCCCTTCCAGATTCTTCTGTGTCGTCGGTCGGGGGTGCCCGTCCGGTCGTCGCACGACGATGGTGGTTCACCCCCAGGGGGCAATGGTGCCATCCCGCCAATCGGCCGGAACATGGGTGTCGTCACGGATGGACACGGCCGCGAGCGGGGGAAAGGATGCCCGGGGAGTCCGTCCGCCCACGGACGCGTGCCGTGCACGATCCGGGGGGACGACGCGTACCTGGCGTCCGCGGTGGGTACTCGTGTGCGCTGCCGGGACGGGAGTGTGCTGTGGACGACACGGTCATCGTTGGAGTGGACGGTTCGCCGTCCAGTCTCGCCGCGGTCGATGTCGCGGCCCATGAGGCACGTCTGCGCGGCGCGCGGCTGCGGATCGTGCACGCCTTCAGCCGACCCGCCGACCTGGATCCGATGATCCACGGGGTGCTGGCGCAGGCGGAGCAGCGGGCGCACGACCTCGCGCCGGGGCTGGAGGTCGCCCGGACCGTGGCGTCCGGTGAGACGCTGACGGTGCTGCGGAGCGAGTCGCGCCACGCCGTGCTGACGGTGGTCGGCGAGCGGGGCCGCACCGGGTTCGGAGGTCTGCTGCTCGGCTCGACGGTGGTGCAGCTGGCGGCGCACGGGCACGGTCCGCTGATGGTGGTGCGCGGCCGGGAGGATCCACGGGGTCCCCTCCTGCTCGCCGTGGACGGCTCGCCGGCCGGGAACGCGGCCGCTTCCTTCGCTTTCGCCGAGGCCGCGCTGCGCGGGGCCCCGCTGGTCGCGCTGCATGTGTGGAACACCTGGAGCGAGCAGACGCGGTACGAGGGTCCGGCCGACCCGCTGAGCGTGGTGGTGGACCTCGACCGGCTCGAGGAGCGGCACCGCCGGCTGCTCGAGGAGGCGGTGGCGCCGGAGCGGGCCGCTCGTCCCGAGGTCGCCGTGGAACTGCGTCTGGAGCGGGCCCGGGTACGTCACGCGCTGCTGGACGCGGCGCGGGAGGCCCAGCTGGTGGTGACCGGTGCCCGCGGGCACGGCGGCTTCACCGGGATGCTGCTCGGTTCGGTCAGCCAGGCCCTGCTGTACCACGCCGACTGCCCCGTCACCGTCGTCCGGGCGGAACCCTCTTCCTCGTGACGGTCCGGCGACCGCGCGGTGCGGGTCAGCCCAGGAAGCTCAGCCGAACCCGGCGGTCGGGGTTGTCCTTGTTTCGTGTCCAACAAGCTCCGCAGAGACAACCCGCAGCCTCGACAGGGGTCACCAGGCCCAGTCCCGGTGGGCGGCTCAGCTCGCGGGAACCGGTGGGCACCGGCGGGTGCTCGACCTGTTGCGGACCAGCCCGCATGGCATTCCCGCCGCGCTTGGGGCCGTCCCGTGATCACACACGAACGATGATCACGTGCGAGAGGGTGGACCGGGGAGGCTCAGCACCAGCGCCGCGGCGAGTATCTGCGGCGGCTTCGTCGACATCGACTGTTGCTGGTCGAGCAGTGCGAGACGCTTCCGGAGCCGTACATCGAGCCCGACGGCCTTGCGGTGGAGGCTCGCGGAGGACTCCTCGGGCTTCTCGCCCCTGAGATCCTCAGCGGCCTTCCGGCCATGTGGCACGCCTTCCGTCAACCGACGCGGTTGATGGGCGGGCAGTGCCATCGCGCGTCGATGACCTCGGGGCGCGGGAGGTACATGCGCAGCGCGACGTACCAGATGCCCTGCTGCGGCGTGGGCAGCCAGTTGGACTCCCGCTCCGGCCCCGGCGAGTCCGGCTGCAGATAGAGGGTCAAACCCCCGTCATCGTCAGTGACCAACCCTTGGGTGCGGTCTCCGACGGAGTACCGGTCGATGGGATTCGGGATCAGGTTCCGGTCCTCGTCGTAGGCGGTGAGCGACCAGAACGCGTCGACCGGGGGCAGCGTCCCCGCATCGAAGCGCAGCTCGTAGCGGCCGGTGGTCAGCGTCTCGTCGGCGTCGTCGGTGAAGGCCGTCAGATAGCAACAGGTGGAGCGGCGTCAGCCGGTACTGCCGCTGCAGCGCGTGGACGGCCGGGAGGTCCGCCTCGCCCTCGACGAGGGTCCGCCCGACGATCAGGACCCACGGGGTGGGGGCGGTCGCCGTGCGGCGCACGCCCTCCGGGAGGTCCCTGTTCCAGCCCGGGCCGATGAGGGCGAAGTCACCGGCCTGCGATCCGGTCGCCCGCATGCCCACGTAGTCGTAGTTGTCGGAGGTGAAGGCGACCAGTTCGAAGGTGAAGTAGCGGTCGCCCATGTCCGGATGCGAGAGAATGATGGGCTCCTCGCGCAGGTCCACCCACGCCCAGGAATACAGCGTGTCGGTGTTGGGGGACACGCCGTCCCGATCCGAGACGTCCCAGAGTCTGCTCGCATGCCAGAAGTGGTTGACGGCCATGTAGGGCGTCGTCTCCGTCTCGGGCTTCTGGGTCACCCAACGGTGGCGGAGCTCTGCGTTGTAGATGTAGGGGAAGCCATAGATGAAGGCCTGCTCCCCCAGCGTGTACGCGTACTCGCGGCGCCAGTCGTCCACCCGGCCGGTCAGCGTCGGCTTCACCGAGTGCCATGCCCCGGGCAGGGCCCGCGTCACCTTCCTGGCGCGGTCGATGGTGTCCCCGGGGTGACGTACGGCCGCAGCGGTGGCCTTTCCGGTGGCGGCCGCCGCTTGGCCGATGCCGGCTGCCGCCGCGGCGAGATCGTGGCGCAGACGTCGCCTGGGATGGTTGCCGTCGGATGGAAATGCCATCACCGCGTTCCTCTCCTGAGGCTGAACAGCACCGCTTGCGGCCACCACGAGACCTGGGGGAAACCGGCGACCGTCGACGCCGCGTCCCGCCTCCTCCCGGTGCGCCACGCGGCGGCGTTCCGCGTCCTGCTGCATGGATCCACCGGGCCGGCGCTGCAACTCGCACCTCCTCTTCGAGTAGATCACCGCGTCCATACCATGGCAAATGGGGCTCGTAGGTCACGACGGCCCCCATCTGTCACTCGGTTCACGGGGTCGGTCACATGGTGTGGAGGCGATCCGGGCCGAGGATCGAGTCGCGCACACCTTCAGGCGCAGGCTCCTCCAGCACTCGGAGGACGCAGCCGGCAAGATCGGTCTCAGCGCCGGCCGCTGCACCGGTGCTCCTGCAGACGCCGCCTTCCGCCTCGCCCCCAGCGGCAACGACGCACAGTCTCAGCCCCTCTCGCCGCGCCTGCGGCACCTCATCCGGTACTCCCGGCCCGACCGGCGACGATGACGATCAACCGGGCACGTTGTGGGGCCGGACAGTCGGTCAGCTGATCGATGGCAGGCCCGGCACCGGGATCCGCCACGCGAACGAGCCTGCGGCGACGGACACCACCACGGACGGGGCACGCACCAGCGCCAGGTCCACCAGCCACACCCCGTCCGGGCGAAGAGGCCGGGCACGACAACACGGCAGCGCCCCTGCCTATGGCTTCATCGTCGCCGCGTCACTCGATGTCAGCTGCGGGTGGACTGGGCAGGGCGAGCCAGAGTCGTTCGGCACGGCCGGACTTCGGACCCACAGTCGGCACCCTCGTCACGCAAGGAACGACAACCGCACCTGCCGACGAGGATTGTCCTTGTTCGTGTCGACCAGGCAGACCGACTGCCAGGTGCCCAGTTCCAGCCGACCGTTGACCACCGGGAGCGTCGCGTGCGGCGGCACGAAGGCGGGCAGGACGTGGTCGCGGCCGTGCCCCGGGCTGCCGTGGCGGTGCTGCCAGCGGTCGTCGGCGGGGAGGAGGGTGTGCAGGGCCGACAGCAGGTCGTCGTCGCTTCCGGCGCCGGTCTCGATGACGGCGATCCCGGCGGTGGCGTGCGGCACGAAGACGTTCAGCAGGCCGTCGCGGCCGGCCGCCGCCTCCCGCAGGAAGGACTCGCAGTCGCCGGTGAGATCGACGACCCTCTCGCCGGAGCCGGTGGCGATGTTCAGGACTCGGGTGGTGAAGGCATCGGACATGCCCTCCATCCTGGCCGACGCGGCGGCCTTCGCGCGGGAGCGTGCCGGGAAGATCCATGGGAGCCGCACTGTTGGTAGAAGCGTGAACAACATGCGCGAGGTCGAGGTGGTCGTCATAGGCGCCGGGCAGGCAGGACTTGCCGGCGCCTATCACCTGCGGCGGACCGGGTTCGCGCCGGATCGCGACTTCGTGGTGCTGGACCACTCCCCCGGCCCCGGCGGTGCCTGGCAGTTCCGGTGGCCGTCACTGACGTACGGCAAGGTGCACGGGATGCACGCGCTGCCCGGCATGGAGCTCACGGACGCCGATCCCGCCCGGGCCTCCTCCGAGGTGATCGGTGAGTACTTCGCCCGTTACGAGCGGACGTTCGACCTGCGGGTACGGCGCCCGGTGGACGTGCGGGCCGTACGCGAGGGGCCCGGCGGGCGGCTGCTGGTGGAGAGCTCGGACGGAACCTGGGCGACGCGGGCGCTGATCAATGCCACCGGCACCTGGGACCGGCCGTTCTGGCCTCGCTATCCGGGGCAGGAGACGTTCCGGGGACGGCAGTTGCACACCGCGCAGTACCCCGGGCCCGAGGCGTTCGCCGGGCAGCGGGTGGTCGTGGTGGGGGGCGGGGCCTCGGGCACCCAGCATCTGCTGGAGATCGCCCCTTATGCGGCGGACACGACGTGGGTGACCCGGCGGCGCCCGGTCTTCCGTGAGGGCCCGTTCGACGAGGAGGCGGGGCGGGCGGCCGTGGGGCTCGTCGAGGAGCGGGTGCGGCGGGGGCTGCCGCCGCGCAGTGTCGTCTCGGTGACCGGGCTGCCGCTCAACGACGCGATCCGGCGGGGCCTCGCGGACGGCGTGCTCGACCGCCGTCCCATGTTCGACCGGATCACACCGGACGGTGTGGAGTGGGCGGACGGCCGGCGGGTGGACGCCGATGTCATCCTCTGGGCGACCGGTTTCCGTCCCGCGGTCGGCCATCTCGCGCCGCTGCGGCTGCGGGAGCCCGGCGGCGGGATCCGGGTCGAGGGCACCCAGGCGGTCGCCGACCCGCGGATCCACCTGGTCGGGTACGGCCCCTCGGCCAGCACCATCGGGGCCAACCGGGCGGGACGCGCGGCGGTGCGGGAGATCAGGCGACTGCTCGCGCAGGAGCAGCCGACCGCGGCGTGACGTCCCGGGCCGGCCGGGAGGTCATGTCTTCGCCGGTGCGCCGGACTTCATGCGCTGGGCGTCGACCTCGGTGACGTTGCGCTGATGTTCCGCGAAGTCGGCGGTGAAGCGGGTGTCGCCGGGCTTGACCGTGACGAAGTACAGCCAGTCGCCCGGGGTGGGATTGATCGCGGCGCGCACGGCGTCCTCGCCGGGGTTGCCGATCGGGGTCGGCGGCAGGCCCATGCGCCGGTACGAGTTGTAGGGGCTGTCGACCTGGGTGTCGGCCTCCGTGGTACCCGGCTTCGAGCGGCCCAGGGCGTAGTTGACGGTCGAGTCCATCTGGAGCGGCATCCCGCGCTCCAGGCGGTTGAAGATCACCCGGGCGATCTTGCCCATGTCGGCCTTGGTGGCGGCCTCCGCCTGGACGATGCTCGCGACCGTGACCGCCTGGTAGACGTTCATCGCGTTGCGCTGCGCACCGGCGGCGATCGGGGCTCCGTTGAACTTCTTGTCGGCCGCCTCGACCATCCGTGACAGGAGCCGTTGCGGGGTCGGCTTCTCCTGCAGGGGATAGGTGGCCGGGAAGAGGTAGCCCTCGGGATTGCCCTCGGCCTGGTTCGGCAGCTTCAGGTCCGCCTTGGCGAGGGACTTCTTCGTTGTGCCCGCCGGGAGGTCGAGGGTCTTGTCGATGGCGGCGTACACCTGGCTCGCCCGCCAGCCCTCCGGGACCACCAGGGTCGTGGGACGGTTCTCGTCGTCGCCGTTCATGATCAGCAGCGGCACCGCCACGGCGGTGCCGGCCACGACGGCCCCGAGCGTCGCCAGGGCGAATCGGCCCCGGCGCGTCAGTCGGATCGTGCTCCGTGACGGAGTGTTCGTCTGCATGCGGGCACGGTAACCCGCATATCGCCGCAAACCCGGCATATCTTCATCTTGTCGGCTCCAGTCGGGCGTCCCGGCGCACAAGGGCCGCATAGCGCCCGTCCCGCTGCAGCAGTTCCTCGTGCGTGCCGCTTTCCGCCACGCGGCCGGAGTCGAGGACCACGATCCGGTCGGCACTCCGGACGGTGGACAGCCGATGGGCGATGGTGAGGGTGGTCCGGTTGGCCGACAGCGCATCGATGGCCTGCTGGACGGCGGCCTCCGTACGGGTGTCCAGCGCGCTGGTGGCCTCGTCGAGCACGAGGACCGGCGGGTCGCGGAGGATGGTCCGGGCGATCGCCAGGCGCTGTTTCTCACCGCCCGAGAACCGGTGGCCGCGTTCGCCGACCACGGTGTCGTACCCGTCGGGCAGCGCCGCGATGTGGTCGTGGATCTGCGCCGCCCGCGCCGCGGCGTGCAGTTCCTCGTCGGTGGCCCCGGGCTTGGCGAAGCGCAGGTTGTCCGCGACCGTGGCGTGGAAGAGGTAGGTCTCCTGGGAGACGACGCCGACCGCGCGGGCCAGTGTGTCGAAGTCGAGGTCGCGTACGTCGACCCCGTCGAGGGTGACCCGGCCGCCCGTGACGTCGTACAGCCGCGGCACGAGATGGCCCAGGGTGGACTTGCCGGCGCCGGTCGGCCCGACGACGGCGAGACTGCCGCCCGGGGGGACGGTGATGTCGATGCCGTCGAGAACGGGGCCGCTCTTGTCGTCGTAGGCGAACCTGACGTTCTCGAGGCGGACCTCGCCCTTGATGCGGTCGAGGTGCACCGGGTCCGCGCGTTCGGTGATGTCGATCGGGAGGTCCAGGTACTCGAAGATGCGCTGGAAGAGCGCGAGCGAGGTCTGGATCTGGACGCCGGTGGACAGCAGGCTCACGGCCGGACGGAACAGGCCCTGCTGGAGCGAGACGAACGCGACGATCGTGCCGATGGAGACCTCGGGGCCACCCGTCTGCAGGGCGATCCCGGCGGTCCAGTAGATGACGGCCGGCATGGCGGCCATGACGATCGTGATGACGGCCATCCGCCAGCGGCCGGCCATGTTCGACCGCACCTCCAGGTCGACCAGACGCTCGGACTCGTCCGAGAACGCGCCGGTCAGGGAATCGGATCGGCCCATGGTGCGGCCCAGCAGGATGCCGCTGACCGAGAGCGACTCGGTGACCGTGGCGGCCATCGCGGCCATCTGCTTCTGGCGCCGGGTGGTGATTCTCTTCCGCTCGTCGCCGACGCGGCGGCTGATCCAGACGAAGACCGGCAGCAGGACCAGCGTCACCACGGTCAGCCGCCAGTCGAGGGCGAGCATCGCGACGACGGTGGCGACCACGCTGGTGAGGTTGGAGACCAGGGAGGTCGCCGTGGAGGTCACGGTCGCCTGCATGCCGCCGATGTCGTTGGCGATGCGGGACTGGACCTCACCGGTACGGGTGCGGGTGAAGAAGGCGAGCGACATGCGCTGGAGCCGCCCGTACACGGCGGTGCGCAGATCGTGCATCACGCGCTGGCCGACGGTCGTCGAGATCAGGGTCTGCAGGACGCCGAAGACGCTGGTGAGGACCGCGCTGAGGATCATGCCGAGTGCGAGCAGGCTGAGCAGCCCGGTGCGCCCCTCGGGGATCGCCACGTCCAGGATCGCCTTCAGCAGGAAGGGGGTGGCGACCGAGACCAGCGACGCGGCGGCGACGAGCAGGCCGACGATCGCCAGGCGGCCCCGGTAGGGGCGGAAGAGCCTGAGAATGCGCCGCACCTGCCGGGGTTGCTCCTCGGCGCCGGCGGGCGGGACCCAGTCGGGTCCGTGGTCGGGATGCATGGTCTCCTTACGGGTCGGGTGCCCCGGGCCGGTACCCGGGACGGCAGAGCCGCCCCTATTGTTACCTAGACTCACAATGAGCGGCATCCTGATATTGTTCCCGCATGACCGCTTCCGATCCCGACGGCCTGCTGGCCGAGCAACTGCTCCGGCTCACCCGCCGGGTGCACCGCATCCAGAAGCGTCATCTGGAGCGGCGCGAGCTCGGGATCACTCCTGCCCAGTCGCGGTTGCTGCGCACGCTCGCGCACTACGGCTCGCCGCCTCGTATGGCCGATCTGGCCGAGCGGCTGGAGGTGGTTCCCCGGGCGGTGACCACACTGGTCGACGGGCTGGAGGCGAACGGCAAGGTGCGGCGGGTGCCGGATTCGGCCAACCGGCGGGTGATCCGGATCGAGCTCACCGACGACGGACGCGCGGCGCTGCGGGAGCTGCGCGCGGCGCGCAGGCTCGCGGCCGAGGAGATCCTGGCGCCGCTGGGGAACGAACAGCGCGCAGCGCTGGGCGAGTTGCTGGACGCCCTGATCGACGGGACGGTCGCCCCGCCGTGCCGTGACGTGTCCTCCTGAGGCGCGTGAGGTGACGGCCCCCCACAGGGCGCCAGTTCTGTGCGGTGTCCTGGAAAAACGGTTGCCCCGCCGTGCGTGGCGGCGTCAACCTGTCACGGTTTGCTGATCCCGCCCCCCGGGCGGGGCGCAGACATGCCCGCAGTCCCCTCAGGCGCCTCTCTTCCCGTGCCGCCCCTCCGCCTCCCTTTCCGCCGCCCTCAGACCGAGCCCCTGGGACGTCATGCAGATTCAAGACCTTCCGTATCCCGACCCCGGGGTGCCCGACGCACGCTCGGGGCCCCGATTCCTGTGGTGGCTCTTCCGGAACCAGCTCTCCGGGCAGCTCACGTCGTTGGCCTGGGGCCTGCTGCACTTCGTCTCCGTCGCGTCGCTGCCGTTCAGCGTCGGTGTCGCCGTGCAGGCCGCGGTCGACCGCTCCGGCGGCCGGCTCGCCCTGGCCGGGGGACTGATGGCGCTGGCCTGCGCGGGCAACGCGGTGGGTGACACCTTCCTGCACCGTGCCGCCGTCACCAACTGGATCACCGCCGCCGCCCGCGTGCAGCAACTGCTGGGGCGCAAGGCCGCGACGCTGGGCTCGGCGCTGACCCGTCGGGTCGCCGCCGGAGAGGTCGTGGCCGTCTCCACGGGCGACGTGGAGAAGATCGGCTGGTTCGTGGAGGCCCTGTCGCGGTTCACCGCGGCCGTGGTCACCATGGTGCTGGTCTGCGTCGGTCTGATGGTCTACCAGCCGGCGCTCGGAGTCGTCGTCGCCGTGGGACTGCCGGTACTGGCGATCGCGGTGCTGCCGCTGCTGCCCCGGGCCACCCGGCGGGCGGACGTGCAGCGTGAGAAGGCCGGACGGGCCACCGAGCTCGCCTCCGACACCGTCGCCGGGCTGCGCGTGCTGCGCGGCATCGGCGGCGAGGACCTGTTCCTCGACCGGTACCGCGACGCCTCCCAGGAGGTCCGCCACGCGGCCGTGCGCAGTGCGCGGATGTGGTCGCTGATCGCCGCGATCCAGGTGCTGCTGCCGGGACTGCTGCTGATCACGGTGGTCTGGTACGGCGTGCACCTGGCCCGCGACGGACGGATCGCCGTGGGCGAACTGGTCACCGTCTACAGCTCGGTCATGCTGCTCACCTACCCGATCCGGCACTTCGAGGAGATCGCGATGGCGTACTCCTTCTCACGCCCCTCGGCCAAGCGGGCCGCGCGCGTGCTGTCACTGGAACGCGTCACCGACACCGCGGGCTCACGTGCCGCCGAGGCCCCGTCCGGTGACCTGTACGACCCCGCGACCCGTCTGCTCGCTCCCGCGGGCCGGCTCACCGCCGTGGTCTGCGGGGACCCGGACGCGGCGGGGCGGCTGGCCGAGCGGCTCGGCGGGCACGCCTCGGAACAGGGCGCCTCCGTGCTGCTCGGCGGTGTCCCGCTGGACGAACTGCCGCTGGACTCGGCCCGGGCGGCCGTTCTGGTGCAGGACAAGGATCCGGTGCTCCTCTCCGGCACCCTGCGCGAGCTGTTCGAGGTGCCCGCCTCCGGAGCGGTCGAGCCGCGCGACGCGCTCGAGGCCGCGCAGTGCGCGGACGTGCTGGCGGCGCTCGTGCAGGGCTCGCTGGACGCCGGGGACCCGATGGACGTCCGGATCACCGAACGCGGACGGTCGCTGTCGGGCGGGCAGCGCCAGCGGCTCGCGCTGGCCCGGTCGCTGGTCACGGACCCGGAGGTACTCGTCCTCGACGAGCCGACCTCGGCCGTCGACTCGCACACCGAGGCCCGGATCGCCCAGGGCGTGCGCGCGCTGCGGGCGGGCCGCACCACCGTGGTGTTCACCTCGTCCCCGCTGCTGCTGGACCGGGCGGACCAGGTGGTGTTCCTGCACGGCGACACCGTCGCCGCGGTCGGCGCCCACCGTGAACTGGTGCGCACCGAGCCGCGGTACCGGGCCGTGGTGACCCGCGAGACCGAGGACGAGACCGCGCCGGCGGGCGGCCCGGCGGGGGACGGCCGGCTGCCCGGGGGCGAGCGCCCCGGCGAAAGCGGCGTCGTCCACCGGCTGGAAGAGATGGAAGAGCTGGAAGAGATCGAGGAGACAGCATGATCGGCGTGGCGCCACCGGCCTACGACCCGGCGGCCCCGTCCGCGGCCGGCACCCTGCCCGTGGGGGCGCCCGCGACCGTGCGTGCCTATGTGACGGAGCTGCTGCGCCGGCACCGCACCGCCTTCCTGCTGCTGATCGCGGTGAACACGGTCGCCGTGATCGCCTCCATGGTGGGCCCCTATCTGCTGGGCGGACTGGTGGAGCGGGTCTCGGACCGGGAGCGGGAGCTGCACCTGGGGCTCACGGCGGGGCTGTTCCTGGCCGCGCTGGCCGTCCAGGCGGTGTTCGCCCGTCAGGTCCGGCTGCGCGGGGCGATGCTCGGTGAGCGGATGCTGGCCGACCTGCGGGAGGACTTCCTGGTGCGGTCGGTGGGATTGCCGCCGGGCGTGCTGGAGCGGGCGGGCACCGGTGATCTGCTGTCGCGGATCACGACCGACATCGACCGGCTCGGCAACGCGATGCGCGAGGCCGTGCCCCAGCTGGTCATCGGCGTGGTGTGGGCGGTGCTGCTGCTGGGCGGCCTGGTCGTCACCGCGCCGGAGCTGGCACCGGCGGTGCTGATCGCCGTGCCGCTGCTGGTGGCCGGGTGCCGCTGGTACTTCCGCCGGGCGCCGGCGGCCTACCGGTCGGAGGCGGCCGGGTACGCCGCCGTGGCCGCCGCTCTCGCGGAGACCGTGGACGCGGGGCGGACCGTGGAGGCGCACCGCCTCGGGGAGCGTCGCGTGGCGCTGACCGACCAGCGGGTCAGGGAGTGGACGGCCTGGGAGCGCTACACCCTCTGGCTGCGGTCGGTGCTCTTCCCCGTCGTCCAGATCACCCATGTGACCGTGCTCGGCTCGGTGCTGATGATCGGCGGGGTGTTCGTCCTGCAGGGCTGGATCGGTGTCGGCCAGCTGACCACCGCCGCGCTGATCGCGCAGATGCTCGTCGACCCGGTGGGGCTGATCCTGCGCTGGTATGACGAGCTCCAGGTGGCACAGGTGTCGCTGGCCCGGCTGGTCGGGGTCCGGGACATCGAGCCCGACGCCGGGGACGCCGGCCTCACGCCCGAGGGGCGCCGGGTGCACGCGGACCGGGTGCACTTCGGCTACCGGGAGGGGGTGGACGTCCTGCGCGAGGTGTCCCTCGAGGTCGCCCCCGGGACCCGGCTGGCGCTGGTCGGCCCCTCGGGTGCGGGCAAGTCCACGCTGGGCCGGCTGCTCGCCGGGATCTACGCGCCCCGGGACGGGCGGGTCACCCTCGGTGACGCCGAGCTGTCGCGGATGACCGCCGAGCGGGTCCGGGCGCACGTGGCCCTGGTCAATCAGGAGCACCACGTCTTCGTGGGCTCCCTGCGTGACAATCTGCGGCTCGCCCGGACGAACGCCGAGGACGCCGAGCTGTGGGCGGCGCTCGGCTCGGTGGACGCGGACGGCTGGGCGCGGGCGCTCGACGAGGGCCTCAACACCGAGGTCGGCTCGGGCGGGTTCGCGCTCACCCCGGCGCAGGCCCAGCAGGTCGCGCTGGCCCGGCTGGTGCTGGCCGATCCGCACACGCTGGTGCTGGACGAGGCGACCTCGCTGCTCGACCCGCGTGCGGCACGTCATCTGGAGCGCTCCCTGGCCCGGGTACTGGACGGCCGGACGGTCGTCGCGATCGCCCACCGCCTGCACACCGCCCACGACGCGGACGTCATCGCCGTGGTGGAGAACGGGCGCATCAGCGAGCTGGGCAGTCACGACGAACTGGTCGCCGCGGACGGCGCCTACGCGGCACTGTGGCGGTCCTGGCACGGGTGAACCCGCACCGCTGAGGGGCCGGCACCGGTTCCCACCGTCCGTCCGGGCGGCGGGAACCGGTGCGCGCGGCCGGCTCGGGGCGTGGCGTTGCGCGGTGGGGAGCTCCGGTGGAAGGCTGGAGTCAGGCACCGGCTCGGGGAGCGCCCGGATCCTGCCGGACCGGGGAACGGGTGGCGCCGGCGCCCCGTGCAGACGGCCCGGCGTGGGCTGCGGCGGGAACGGGCCCGTCCCCACCCTCTGGAGGTAGCCGTGAACAGCGCCGACGGTTGGGGAGACGACGTCTACCAGCCCGACGCGTCCGAAATCCAGGACGACGCCGGACTGCTCGACGCCGAGGACACCCTGGAGAACGACGGTGTCTCCGACCCCCTCGACCGGGGCTGGTCCCCTCCGGAGCGGCCCTGGGCCGTGGAGCACTACGGCGTGACGGCGGCCGAGCGCCATGAGGGCGAGACGCTGGACCAGCGGCTGGCCGAGGAGGTCCCCGATCCCGTCTCGTCCGACGGCGACGGGCTCGGGGATTCCTCGGGCACCGACGGGGAACTCCTGGACAACGAGGTCGGCGCCGCACGCTCCGGCCGGCTCGTGGCCCCCGACGAAGGGGCGCACGAGGACGAGGAGGAAGCCCTGGTCGCCGTGGACGTCGGCATCGACGGCGCGGCCGCCTCCGCCGAGGAGGCCGCGATGCACGTCGTGGACGAGGACGGCCTGCCCGGCTGAGCCCGCCACTCCCCCGCCGCAGCGCGGGCCCGAGTCGCCCGAGGAGCATTCATGCAGCAGGACAAGCACCCCGACTACCACCCCGTGGTCTTCCGCGACCGTGCCGCCGGGTACGCCTTCCTCACCCGGTCGACCGCGACCAGCGGGCAGACCATCGAGTGGGACGACGGCGAGACCTACCCGGTGGTGGACGTGGAGATCTCCTCGGAGAGTCACCCGTTCTACACGGGCAAGGCCCGGACCGTGGACACGGAGGGCAGGGTGGCCCGCTTCGAGCGCCGGTACGGCGGTGAGGGCTCCGGCTGAGTCCAGCGGGGTCCTGGCCGTCAGATCACGTTGAGCGCCGCCGCGCAGCCCACCCCGCCCAGCAGCATGAACGCGGGCATCAGCACCTTCAGCTCCACCCAGCTGCCCGCCCGGAACCGCATGACCTTCGGCGGGCCGATCGGGTACCAGCGCTTGCGCCCCACCGGTATGGGCCACAGGATCGGGCATCCGGAGACGGTCAGCGCGTCCCCGATGTCGTGCACCAGCGCGCCCAGCACGATCGGCAGCCCCAGCCACAGGTACTCCTGGCCCGGCGCGGTGAACAGCCAGTCGGAGCCGTTGCCCGGCTGGTCGAGGATGCCCGCGATGATCCAGGCGCTGGTCGCCGCCAGCAGCCACACCAGGACGTCGCTGCTGGAGCCGCGGGTCGCCCGCCACAGCAGGCCCTCGATGGCCAGCACCATGTGCACGAAGAGGATGGCCAGCACCGCCCAGCGGCCGCCCGTGACCGCCAGGGCCGCGGTGCCGCCGCCGATCAGGACGGCCCACAGCCAGGTGTGCGTGAGCGTGCGGTGCCCGCCGGAGCGGCGCGGGTCGCCCTGCTTCTTGGTGGCCTTGTAGACGGCGTAGGAGAGCTTGTCGACGATCTCGCAGAGCCAGCGGGACAGCGGACCGAAGGCCCGGGAGATGGTGGCCGCCTTGTGGTCCAGGTCGGGGGCGAGTGCGGCGCCGGCGCAGATCAGGGCGCCGGCCAGGAGCACCGGCCAGGGCATCGGGTGGCCGGCGGCAACCATCGCCGCACCGACTCCGAGCCAGGCCGCGGCGCCCGACAGTGAGTGTGCTGGTCCCATCATCGCCGTTGCCCGCCCCATTCCTCGTTCGCCGCCCGCCGGTTGACCGGGTGCGTTGCAGCCCCGCCGGCGACTCAGCGTAGCGGTCGCGATCTTCGGGCCCGTAGCCGATTCCCGCATCGGGCGGGCGGGCAGGCAAGATGGGGGCGTGACCCTCATCGATCAGCTCCCGCCGACCGCCGATCCCGACGCCCTGTACGAAGCCTTCGAGTCGTGGGCCCAGGAGCGCGGTCTCACGCTCTACCCCCACCAGGAGGAGGCGCTGATCGAGGTGGTCTCCGGCGCGAACGTGATCGTGTCGACGCCCACCGGTTCCGGCAAGAGCATGATCGCCGCGGGCGCCCATTTCGCCGCCCTGGCGCGCGACGAGGTCACCTTCTACACCGCGCCGATCAAGGCGCTGGTGTCGGAGAAGTTCTTCGAGCTGTGCAAGATCTTCGGCACGGAGAACGTCGGCATGCTCACCGGGGACGCGTCCGTGAACGCGGACGCCCCGGTCATCTGCTGCACCGCGGAGGTGCTGGCGTCGATCGCGCTGCGCGACGGCAGGAACGCCGACGTGGGACAGGTCGTGATGGACGAGTTCCACTTCTACGCGGAAGGGGACCGCGGCTGGGCCTGGCAGATTCCTCTGCTGGAGCTGCCGCAGGCGCAGTTCGTGCTGATGTCGGCGACGCTCGGCGACGTCTCCTTCTTCGAGAAGGACCTCACCCGTCGCACCGGCCGCCCCACCGCCGTGGTCCGCTCGGCGACCCGGCCCGTGCCCCTGTCCTACGAGTACCGGTACACACCGCTCACCGAGACGCTCACCGATCTGCTGGCGGCCCGCCAGGCGCCGGTGTACATCGTGCACTTCACGCAGGCGCAGGCGGTGGAGCGGGCGCAGGCGCTGATGAGCATCAACATGTGCACCCGCGAGGAGAAGGACCGGATCGCCGAGCTCATCGGCAACTTCCGCTTCACCACCAAGTTCGGCCGTAACCTGTCCCGTTACGTGCGGCACGGCATCGGTGTGCACCACGCCGGCATGCTTCCCAAGTACCGGCGGCTGGTGGAGAAGCTCGCGCAGGCGGGTCTGCTGAAGGTCATCTGCGGCACGGACACCCTCGGCGTGGGCGTCAACGTCCCCATCCGCACGGTGTTGTTCACGGCCCTGACCAAGTACGACGGCAGTCGCGTCCGGACCCTGCGAGCCCGTGAGTTCCACCAGATCGCGGGTCGCGCCGGGCGGGCCGGCTTCGACACCGAGGGCTTCGTGGTGGCCCAGGCCCCGGAGCACGTGATCGAGAACGAGAAGGCGCTGGCGAAGGCCGGTGACGATCCGAAGAAGCGGCGCAAGGTCGTACGCAAGAAGGCGCCCGAGGGCTTCGTCGCCTGGAGCGAGCAGACCTTCGACAAGCTGATCGCTTCCGAGCCGGAGCCGCTGACCTCCCGCTTCCGGGTCACCCACACGATGCTGCTGTCGGTGATCGCCCGGCCCGGCAACGCCTTCGAGGCGATGCGCCGGCTGCTGGAGGACAACCACGAGCCGCGCAGGCAGCAGCTTCGGCACATCCGGCGGGCGATCGCCATCTACCGCTCGCTGCTGGACGGCGGCATCGTCGAGAAGCTCGACCGGCCGGACGCCGAGGGCCGCATCGTCCGCCTCACCGTGGACCTTCAGCACGACTTCGCGCTGAACCAGCCGCTGTCCACGTTCGCCCTGGCCGCGTTCGAGCTGCTGGATCCCGAGTCGCCGTCGTACGCGCTGGACATGGTGTCCGTCGTGGAGTCCACTTTGGACGATCCGCGCCAGATCCTCGCCGCCCAGCAGAACAAGGCGCGCGGCGAGGCGGTCGCCGCGATGAAGGCCGACGGGGTGGAGTACGAGGAGCGCATGGAGCGCCTCCAGGACGTCACCTACCCGAAGCCGCTGGAGGAGCTGCTCTTCCAGGCGTACAACACCTACCGCAGGAGCCATCCCTGGGTGGGCGACCATCCGCTGTCGCCGAAGTCCGTGGTCCGCGACATGTACGAGCGGGCGCTGTCCTTCACGGAGCTGGTGTCCCACTACGAGCTGGCGCGCACGGAGGGCATCGTGCTGCGCTACCTCGCCGGCGCCTACAAGGCGCTGGAGCACACCGTGCCGGACGACCTGAAGTCCGAGGACCTGGAGGATCTGATCGCCTGGCTGGGTGAGATGGTGCGCCAGGTCGACTCGAGCCTGCTGGACGAGTGGGAGCAGCTGGCGAATCCGGAGGAGATGACCGCCGAGGAGGCCCAGGAGAAGGCGGACCAGGTCAAGCCGGTCACCGCCAACGCGCGGGCCTTCCGCGTCCTGGTGCGCAACGCCATGTTCCGCCGGGTCGAACTCGCCGCCCTGGACCAGGTGGAGGAGCTGGGCGAACTGGACGCCGAGTCGGGCTGGGACGCCGGCGCCTGGGGCGACGCGATGGACAAGTACTGGGACGAGTACGAGGAGCTGGGCACGGGCCCCGACGCCCGCGGTCCGAAACTGCTGCTGATCGAGGAGGAGCCGGAGCACGGACTGTGGCGGGTCCGGCAGATCTTCGACGACCCGAACGGCGACCACGACTGGGGCATCAGTGCCGAGGTCGACCTCACCGCCTCCGACGCGGAGGGACGCGCGGTCGTCCGCGTCACCGATGTCGGCCAGTTGTGACCACAGGAGGACGCCACTCATGACCAACCCGGCCGAGAGCCTCGTCGCCCTGCTCGACCTGGAGCAGATCGAGGTCGACATCTTCCGTGGCCGCAGCCCGCAGGAATCGTTGCAGCGGGTGTTCGGCGGCCAGGTGGCCGGCCAGGCGCTGGTCGCCGCCGGCCGCACCACGGAGGGCGACCGTCCCGTGCACTCGCTGCACGCGTATTTCCTGCGCCCGGGCAGGCCCGGGGTGCCGATCGTGTACCAGGTCGAACGGGTCCGGGACGGCCGGTCGTTCACCACCCGCCGGGTCACCGCGGTACAGCAGGGCCGCACGATCTTCAATCTCACCGCCTCCTTCCACAAGCCCGAGCAGGGCAGTTTCGAGCACCAGTTGCCGCCGGCCCGCAAGGTTCCGGACCCCGAGTCGCTGCCGACGGTCACCGACGAGATCCGTGAGCATCTGGGCGCGCTCCCGGAACAGTTGGAGCGGATGGCGCGCCGCCAGCCCTTCGACATCCGCTATGTGGACCGGCTGCGCTGGAATCCCGAGGACGTCGAGGGCGCCGAGCCGCGCAGCGCGGTGTGGATGCGGGCGGTCGGCCCGCTCGGCGACGATCCGCTGGTGCACACCTGCGCGCTGACCTACGCCAGTGACATGACCCTCCTGGACGCCGTGCGGATCCCGGTGGAGCCGCTGTGGGGTCCGCGCGGCTTCGACATGGCGTCACTGGACCACGCCATGTGGTTCCACCGCCCGTTCCGCGCGGACGAGTGGTTCCTGTACGACCAGGAGTCACCGATCGCCACGGGCGGGCGGGGACTGGCCCGCGGGCGGATCTACGACCTGGAGGGCCGGATGCTGGTGTCCGTCGTCCAGGAGGGGCTGTTCCGGGCGCTGTAGGTCACCTGATCCTGCGGCGCCATCGGCCGAGCAGGCCACGGGCTGTCCCGCGCGCCGGTTCGGCGGCCCGGGGCGACCGCGGGGCCGGGTGGCGGCGGCGAGGGGAAGCGCGGGGTGCCGGCCCGTGTTCCCTCGCCTCCCGGGTCAGCCGGGTCAGATCGGCCTGCAGCCAGGCGATCTCGTCGGGCTCCTGTGCCGTCATGAGGTCCTCCGTGATGTGGGCCGCCGGTGAGCCGGGGGCTCCGTGGGAGGGCGGCGGTTCGCGGAAGCCGCTCAGCAGGGACCGCTCGTAGGGGTCCTTGACGACCTCGGCCACATGGAGCGGATCGAGCAGCGAGGCCACGGCCCCGGCCCGCGCCCAGGGGTGGCCGGCCTGACGGAGCAGGTGACCCAGGTGGCGGGCGCGCCAGTTGCGGGGGCGCAGGTCGAGGCCGGCGTCGAGCAGGCTCCTGAGGTTCTCCGGCGTGCGTCCCGTCAGCAGCGGTGCGTTCTTGTCGTCGGCCGCGAACAGCCGCAGTTCTTCGGCCAGGTAGAGCCAGACCACGGCGCGGTAGCGGTTCGGATAGAACCTCACCGGCACCAGGAGGCCCAGCCGCGCCAGGCGGGTGAACCGGGCCTTGGGCACCTCCATGAGGGCCGCGCCTTCGGTGGTTCCGACGGCCTGCACGCTTCGGCGGAGGGTCTCGGGAAAGCCCGGCCCGGCGCGGAGCCGCTCGATCTCGGACCGGGCGACCCGTCGGCCACCGTCGTCGTCACGGGCCGTGCGGATCCGGCCGAGGTGCACGGCGAGGTCGAACTCGGTTCGTTTGAGACAGAGTTCACGCGCGGCGCGCCCCGTCGTGACCCAGGCGCGACGGTCTTCCGTGGGCCGCTCGGCGGTGAGGTCGGCGGTTGCGTCGCGCGTGAGGATGTGGTGTCCGGGCATGCTGGTCTCCCCCGTGGAGTGTGGGCGGTGGCGCCGGGTGCGCCGCTCGGAAAAACCGTAGCCGCTCCGTCACACTGCGTGGCGAGCCTGTGGACAACGTCGAGGGGCAGGGACAAAAGCGCAGGTCAAAGATCTGCGCCGGGGTCCGGCCGGCGGGTGTCCACGTCCAGGTGCTCGCCGACCCGGTTGACCAGCAGTGTCATCTCGTAGGCGATCTGGCCGATGTCGGCCTCGGCGCCGCTCAGCACGCAGAGGCAGCTGCCGGTGCCGGCCGCGGTGACGAAGAGCACCGCGTCATCGAACTCGATCATGGTCTGGCGCACCCCGCCCGCGCCGAAGTGCCGCCCGGACCCCTTGGCCAGGCTGTGCAGGCCGGACGACACGGCGGCCAGATGCTCCGCGTCCTCTCGGCGCAGCCCCGTGCTCGCGCCCGTCACCAGCCCGTCGTTGGACAGGACGAGCGCGTGCCGCACGTGTTCGACGCGTTGGGTCAGGTCGTCCAGCAGCCAGTCGAGTCCCTGGTTCTGCCCCATGTCGTGGATCTCCCCCTGCTCTTTCCCCGTGGTCTGCCCCGTGTGCGTCCCCTCCTGGCGGGAGGGTCCCCGCGCCAGCCTTCCCCACGACCGGGCGGCGGGCAAGGAGGATGGAGGCCATGGGACACAAGATGACCGAGGAAGAGTGGCGGGAGTTCGTCTCGTCCGGCTCCCGCACGGCCAAGCTCGCCACCGTCCGGGCCGACGGCGGCCCGCATGTGGCGCCGATCTGGTTCCTGCTCGACGGGGACGACGTGGTCTTCAACACCGGGGCGCGGACCGTGAAGGGGCGCAACCTGGCCCGTGACGGACGGGTCGCCCTGTGCGTGGACGACGACCGGCCGCCGTTCGCCTTCGTGGTGCTGCAGGGCCGTGCGCGGCTCTCGGAGGACCCCGAGGAGCTCCGGTACTGGGCCACCCGGATCGGGGCGCGGTACATGGGCGAGGACCGTGCCGAGGAGTTCGGGGCGCGCAATGCCGTGCCGGGCGAACTCCTCGTCCGCGTCACGATCGAGAAGGCCGTGGCGGAGGCGGGCGTCGCGGACTGACACCCCGCCCGCGGGGTGCCGGCTCGCGCGTCATCCCACCGAGTCGAGCAGCCGGGCGGTGTGCATCCGCCCGGCGTACTCGACGAGCCGGATCAGCACTTCCTTCCCCGAGTCGCGCTCACGCGCGTCGCACAGCACGACGGGCGTTCCGGCGTCGAGGTCGAGAGCGCGGCAGACGTTCTGCGTGTCGTGGCGCCGGGCTCCCGCGAAGCAGTTGACGGCGACCACGAACGGGATGTGCCGGTGCTCGAAGTAGTCCACAGCGGGGAAGCAGTCCTCCAGTCGCCGGGTGTCCGCGAGGACCACCGCGCCCAGAGCGCCCTGTGCCAGTTCGTCCCACAGGAACCAGAAGCGGTCCTGGCCCGGTGTTCCGAACAGGTACAGGGACAGCCCGGAGCGGATGGTGATGCGGCCGAAGTCCATGGCGACGGTCGTCGTGACCTTCTGGTCCACCCCGTCGGTGTCGTCCACCGACTGGCCGGCTTCGCTCAGCAGTTCCTCGGTGCGCAGCGGACGGATCTCGCTGACCGCTCCCACCAGGGTGGTCTTCCCCACGCCGAATCCGCCGGCGACCAGTATCTTCAGCGCCAGCGCGGACGTCTCGCCGCCGGGTGCGTCGGAGTGTTCAGGGACCATCGCTCACTTCTCTCTGGAGTGCCGGCCGCGGTCGGCAGGGGCAGGATGTGCCGCACGGGTCCGGGAGCGACCCGCGCGCGGCACGGGTGCGGTGTCGCCTACAGCGCCCGCAGTCCCGCGATCACCTCGCGGAGGATGCGCTCGTCGGGCAGGCGTGCGGGGGGTACGGGTCGGCTGACGGTGACCCAGCCGCGTTCCAGCAGGTCCCCGAGGAGGACCCGGACCACACCGACGGGCAGGTCGGTCCCGGCGGCGAGTTCGGCGACCGACTGTGTCTCCGGACGGCACAGTTCGATCAGCGCGCGATGCTCCGGTCCGAGGGCCGCGTCGTGCGCCTCGGGTGCGGCCGGGGCCAGGGTCACGAGGGCGATCAGGTCGAGACGCACCCCGCCGGGGCCGGACCTGGTGCGTCCTCCGGTCATCGCGTACGGCCGGACCAGGGGCCCTGCCTCGTGGTCGTACCACTGGCTGCCCCGCTCGCGCGGGACGCCCGTCGTGTCCTCGGTCATCTGCTCGGACCGCTTCCTCGTCTCATCCGGCGGCCGGTGGCCGCGCGCCGACGCGCGGCGCGGTGCGCAGGTGCTCGCCGACGCGCTTGACCAGCCGTGCCATCTCGTAGGCCACCAGGCCGATGTCCGCGGTCACCGCGGTCAGCAGGGCGAGGCAGGAGCCGTCTCCGGCGGCGGCCACGAACAGGAAGCCGTCGTCCATCTCGACCATCGTCTGGCGTACCCCGCCGGCCCCGAAGTGCCGGCCCGCGCCCTTGGCGAGGCTGTGGAACCCGGAGGCGACCGCCGCCAGGTGCTCGGCGTCCTCGCGTCCGAGGCCCTCGGAGGCGCCCACGGCGAGTCCGTCGTTGGACAGCACCACGGCGTGCCGCAGGCCGGCGACACGGAGCACCATGTCGTCGAGCAGCCAGTCGAGTTCACCGGATCGCCGGCCGGCCCTGGTGCGCGGTTGCTGGATCATGCGGGGTCTCCTTCGGTGCTGTGGCCGGCCGGGCCGGGAACGGCGCCGGGGAGTCTGCCGCCCCCGCGCACCCAGCCGTCGCGATAGGCGGCCATGCGGTCCCGTACGAGTTCGGGGGTGCGGTCGTCCATGCCGTCGTGCCGCACGGACTCGGGCGCTCCGTCCTGGCGGCCCTCGCGCAGTTGCGGAGCGAGGCTGGCCTGGCGCACCCGGCGTGGGAGGTCGTCGGAGCCGGCCGTTTCGATCTCCGGGCGGTGCAGTCGCAAAGGGGCGGCTCCCGGGCGCCGGTCCGCGGGGGTGTTCCCCGGGGGGCGGGTGCTGCCGTCGGCCGCGCCACTGCGCCCCTTTGCCCCGGCCGGGGTGACGTCCGCCGCACCGATGCCCGTGCCCGCCCCGGCGGAGCTGCCGGGGTCCGCCGCGCCGGTGCCTGCCCTCGCCGGGGTGACGTCCGCCGGGGCCGTGGCCGGAGCGACCAGGGCCCGGCGGTCGTCGGGGGCGGGGACGGCCTCGTGGGGCGGGAAGGCGCCGGGCGCGCGTGCGGAGGCGTGTTCCCGGAGGGGCTCCCGCCGGGCCGTGACGCCGGCTGAGCGGTCCGCCGGGCCGGTGTCGTCGAGCAGCGCGGTGGGCAGCAGGACGACCGCGGTGGTGCCGCCGTACGGGGAGGTCCGCAGGTGCACCTTGATGGCGTGCCGCGCGGCGAGCCTGCTCACCACGAAGAGGCCGAGACGGTCGCTGTCGAACAGGTCGAGCGCCTCGGACTCGGTGATGCGCCGGTTCGCCTCGGCGAGGGTCTCCTTGCCCATGCCCAGACCCCGGTCCTCGACCTCCACGGCGTAGCCGTTCCCGACGGGTTCGCCGGTGACGCGGACGCGTGTGTGGGGCGGCGAGAACTGGGCCGCGTTCTCGATGATCTCGGCGAGGAGGTGGGTGAGGTCGGCGACCGCCGTGCCCACGACGGACGCCTCGGAGAGCTGCCGCACCTCCACGCGCGCGTAGTCCTCGACCTCGGAGACGGCGGCGCGCACGACGTCGGTCAGCGGGACGGGCATGCGCCAGGCGCGGCCGGGTGCCGCTCCGGACAGGATGATCAGGCTCTCCGCGTGGCGCCGCATCCGTGTGGTGAGGTGGTCGAGGCGGAAGAGGTCGCTCAGCTCCCCGGGGTCGTCGGAGCGGCGTTCCATGCTGTCCAGCAGGCTGAGTTGCCGGTGGACGAGGATCTGGCTGCGGCGGGCCAGGTTGACGAAGACGCCGGAGATCCCGCCGGCCAGTTCGGCGCGCTCCACGGCGGCGCGCAGTGCGGCGCGGTGCACCGTGCCGAGCGCCTCGGCGACCTGACCGGTCTCGTCCTGCGTCCGGGGCCCGGGCGGCGCCTGAGCCTCGACGTCGATCTCTCCGCCCGCGCGCAGCTTCCTCATGGCCTCGGGGAGTTTGCGGTGGGCGATCTCCAGGGCGTTGTCGCGCAGGCCGATCAGTTCGACGACGAGACCCCGGCCGATGCGCACCGAGATGACGAGCGAGGCGGCGACGGCGGCGAGGCCGAGGAGTACCGCGGCGCCGGCCGGGCCGAACAGCCCTCGGGTGACCGGGTCGGCCCGAAGGGCGACGCGGGTCGCCGCTTCGGCGCCGAGGGTCCGCATTCCGTCCCGTACGCGGGCGTGCGCCGCGTTCCACGAGTCCTGCGGGGCCGCTTGGACGGCGCGGGTGCCGGGGCCGGCGGCGAGCACGTCGTCCTCGGCGGTGTGCAGGCTCGCGTACTCGGGGCTGTCGGCGAGGGTGTTCCACGCGGCGCGTGCGGGGTCGCGCAGGTCGGGGACGGCGGAACCGGTGAGCGTGCGGCGCAGTTCGACGGCTCCGGTGAACAGGCGCAGCCGCTCGCCGCCGAGACCGCCGCCGTCGAGCCGGGCACTGGTCAGGAGCGCGTCCTCCTGGGCCAGTGCCTCCGCCGCGCGGGCGAACTCGAGCAGCACGCGCGCGTCGGCGCCGAGTTCGGCGTCCTGAATGCCGGTGAGGGCGCCGCCGACGCCGAAGCCCGCGGCAATGGTGCCGGTGTACTGGCCGTACGTGTCCTCCCAGTCGACGCTGCCCGCGCGGACCGCCGTCCGCAGCGGGCGCAGACGTTCGGCCGCGGCGAGGAAGGCGTCCAGCCGGTCCGCCACCGCGCGGGGCAGTTCCTCGCCGTCGGCGACGGTGCCGTGCTCGCCGAGCCGCAGTGCCGCGACGGCCCGGTCGGTGCCGCGGGCGAGTCGCGTCAGCTCGTCGGACGGCACCGCCGACGCGTCGGTCGCGCGGCGTACCGCGGCGGCGCGTTCCGCCTGCAGGGCGGTGACGGC
Organism: Streptomyces malachitofuscus; assembly: GCF_055571035.1. Taxonomy (NCBI): domain Bacteria; kingdom Bacillati; phylum Actinomycetota; class Actinomycetes; order Kitasatosporales; family Streptomycetaceae; genus Streptomyces; species Streptomyces malachitofuscus. The sequence goes on from NZ_JBVIGA010000009.1 coordinate 102,645, forward strand.
GGCGGAGACCGGGGCACGGACCGCGGCGTCCACGCGCTGGGCCTGGCGCAGTCGGGAGATGTCCTGGGCGGTGGTCACGGTGGCGTACGCCCACAGGGCGAGCAGGGAGACGACCGGCACCATGAGCAGGCAGATGATCTTGGCGCGTACGGTGCGGGGTCCGTTGAGCCCTCGTGGCGTACGCCCGGCCGCCGGTGCCGGACCGTCCGGGAGGCCGGGGCCTTCGTCGGCCGGTGGTCCTGCGTGGGCGCGCCGGCCGCGGGCGGGAGGCGGGGACGGTGCCCCGGTGGGGGCTGTCGGGGTCCTCCGGGAAGTGCGCATGGACTCCTCGCTCGGGAGGGTTGCATGGGGCGGGCCGGCCGGACACCGGCACCGCGGGGGCCGGGTCAATGGGCGGTGTGCTCGACCGGCCGCCGGGCCGAGGCCGGGGCCTCGTGCTCCCGGGCCGAGGGCGACAGCGCCACGAAGGCCGAGGTGATGAAGAGGTAGGACCCGAGTCCGACGGCGAGCGGGAAGATGAACTGCATCGCCGTGGCCCCGTCCAGTGGTGCGCCGGACGGCGTGACGCGCACGCTCACCGCGAACATCCCCGTGTAGTGCATGCTGCTGACCGCCGCGCCCATGATCAGCGAGGCCACGGTGACCGCGAGGGGCGAGTGGATGTTGAGTGCCGCCCACAGGGCCGCGGTGGCCGCGACGACGGCGATGAGGACGGACATGCCGACGAGCACCGGGTCGTAGCCGACCTCGCCGTGCAGCCGCACCGCCGCCATGCCCAGGTAGTGCATGCTCGCGACGCCGAGACCGGTGGTGAGCCCGCCGAGCAGCAATGCCCGGACACGGTCACGGCTGCGGCCGACGGCGAACACGCCGGCACAGACGACGGCCATGGCGACGAGCAGGCTGGCCAGGGTGAGCGGTGCGTCGTAGCGGATGCCGGTGCCGCTGACGCCGAAGCCGAGCATGGCCACGAAGTGCATGGTCCAGATGCCGGTGCCGATCGCGGAGGCGGCGGTGAGCAGCCAGTTGCGGCGTGCGCGGCCGGTGGTGGCGAGCGCGCGGACGGTGCAGCGCAGTCCGAGGGCCGCGCCCGTGCAGGCCATCGCGTACGACAGCAGGGGGGTGAGCCATCCCAGGGTGGCGTGGTCCAGGTGTCCCATGGCCCCGGGACGCTAGGGGGCGCGAGCGCGCGAAGGGGGCGCCTTTCGAAAGCGGTTGGAATCTGACGCAGCGGTGCACCGGAACGACCGCGTCACGCTCGAACGTGCGCACTGCGGTGTCGCTCGTCCCGGTGAGGGATCATGCGGAGCATGAGCGACGACCACACACACGTCCAGGAGTTCTTCACCGCGCGGGCCGCGGACTGGGACCGCCGCTTCCCCGACGACGGTCCCGCCTACGCTGCGGCGGTCGCCGAGCTCGGTCTGCGGGAGGGCGGCCGGGTGCTCGACGCGGGTTGCGGCACCGGGCGGGCCCTGCCCCCGCTGCGCGCGGCCGTGGGCCCTTCGGGGGTGGTGCTCGGCGCGGATCTGACCCCGGCCATGCTGCGGGAGGCGGCACGGGCCGGACGGGACCGCGACGGGGCGCTGCTGCTCACCGACGTCGCCGCGCTGCCGCTGCGGTCCTCGTCGCTGGACGCGGTGTTCGCGGCGGGACTGATCGCGCACCTGCCGGACCCGGCCGGGAACCTCCGGGAGATCGCGCGGGTGGTGCGGCCCGGCGGTGTGCTGGCGCTGTTCCACCCGATCGGCCGGGCGGCGCTCGCCGCACGTCAGGGCCGCACGATCACACCGGACGACCTCCGCGCGGAGCCGAACCTCCGCACGCTGCTGGCCGGTTCGGGCTGGCGCATGACGTCGTACGCCGACGAGGACGACCGCTTCCTGACGCTGGCCGTGCGACCGGACTGAGTACCGGACCGGACGCCGGGGTCAGTCCGGGTGCCGCACCGGACACCCTCTCAGGCCCGGTACGGGGGTGGTGCCCAGGTCGGCGAGCCGGTAGCCGTACGGGTAGCTCTTGATCTCCCAGTTCTGCCGGGCGAAGTGCGGGGCCCGGCGGGGCGGCAGCAGCCGGACGGCGCGCCCCCGCAGCCGGACCGCGCGGCGCACCCACGCGCGCGTGGCCGCGCTCGGCGGGGTGTAACGGAAGGCACGCAGCAGGGGCTCGTCGAGCAGGGCGAGCGTGGCGGTGCGCAGCGCCGGTGCGAGCGGGCGCGGATACCAGGAGGCCATGAGGTCGAGGGTGGCGTCCGAGACCCGTCGCGCGCCCTCGTCCCAGCCGAAGTGGGCCTCCTCGTAGGCGTCCAGACAGCTCGCGAACTCCTCGTAGGACCCGGGGATGTCCTTGATGCCCATGTGCCTGCCGAGAGTCCGGTAATGGACGGTGCTGGCGACGATCTCGTGCTGCGACAGCCTGCGCCATCCGTAGGCGTCGATCCACCGCCGGGGCATCACCACGAACGTGCACAGCACGTAGCGCATGTCGTCGTCGGGGATGTCGTACGCGTGGTGCATCCGGTTGATGCGGCGGAGCGCCGTCCGGCCCTGCGGACTGCCGAACCCGTGCTCGACGACGGCGTCGAGGAGCAGCGAGGTGTCGTCGTAGCGCTTCTGGGACCGGTCGGTGAGCTCCGCCGTCTCGGCGAGCAGCCGGCCGATCCGGGGTACGGCGTAGGTGCGGTAGAGGGCCAGTTCCAGGGACCGGGTGAAGTCCCAGGGGAACTCGTAGGCGGAGCTGAGCCGGTAGATCTCCGTGGCCTGCCGGTACGGGTCCATCCGTCGGATGCGTTCCAGCCGTTCGTAGCGCCGCACCGTGCCGCCCCCTTCTTTCGCCGACGCCGCAACTCTACGTTGAGCAGCAGGAGATGCACGGTCGGTGAGGGCGATTTCGCGCAGAGGGAAGGTGGGCCGCATGTGGCGGACGGTTCGTGGCGTGGGGAGCAGGATGTTCGGCGGCCCGCGCGCGGAGGGACGGTCAGGACGGGAGGAGCGTCCGCACAACCTGTTCGAAGCCGCCGCGGCCTACGTCTCGGCCTGCGCGGAGGACGACCAGGACCGGATGGACGAGGCGGCCGGCTGGGTGTCGCCGGAAGCGCTGTCGTTCGGGGTGAACGAGCTGGCGTGCCGTGCGGTCGTCGCGCTCGCGCGGGAACGGGACGAGTCCCCGGGGACGGTCGCGCGGGCGCTGCTGGGGCTGCCCGCTGCCTGACCCGCGGTCCGAGCGCGGCCGATTCGCCCCGTCCGGGTGGAAACCTGCAGCTCCGGGCCTGGCTGCGGGGCCGTGACAAGGGGGTCGGGGTCGGCATAAGGTGCGCGCCGATGGACGAACCGATGGGGAGGCTGGGATGGCCGGGACGGACGAGGAAGCCGTCGCCGCCGCGGACGACGCGCTCTATGTGCTGACGGCGGCGCTGCTGACGCCGGCGAAGTTCCCGAGCGTGCTGGGCGACGACTATCCGGAGGCGTGCGCCGCGCTCGGCCTTCCGCCCGTCGCCGACGGGTACGGGCTGGTGCTCGGCCAGGACGGCGAGGGCGCCCGGTGGACCGTCGTCGTCGACGACGTCTCGCTGGTCGCCGTCGCGATCGCGTCCTGGGACTGCGGCATGGAGCACGATCTGTCGCCGGACGAACGCACGGTCGTCACCGCGCTGCCCGGCTGGCCGCTGGCGGTCGCCGTCGCGGCGCCCAACGTGCCCGCGCCGCACGACCCCGGCCCCGATGTCGCGGACGGGCCCACGCTGACGCCACCGGACGCAGAGGTGTGGGGGCCGGCCCAACGTCGACTGGGGGCCGACGAGATCGCGCTCCAGTGGGCCATCTGGCGGGAGCAGGTCGACGACGCGGCGTTCCCGGTGCCCGGCGGTCCGGCGGAGGAGGCGGACGGCCCCGAGGACGGCGCGAAGGACGCGCCGGACGACCGCGCGAACGGGGACGGCGGCGGGGAGGCTCCCCAGGGCGGACACAGCGGGATCCGGCGGGTCCTGGCGGAGGCGCGCGCCTATGTCGACTCACCGCCGCCGCTCGGCCGGGTGCGCTCGTCCTTCGCGCCGGGCGGCGCCCGTACGCTGCGCGCCGACGGACCCGGCTGGTCGCTGGTGGCCCGGACGGACGACATCGCGTTCGTCCTGCTCGACGACGAACCCGGCGAAGTGCTTCCGGTGGGCCGGGGGCCGGAGCTGCCCGGCCTGCTCGAGGCACTCGACCAGATGGCGGTACGACCCCTCTGAGCAGGCGCGGCCTTCGGCGGTGGCGCGAGTGAAGGGCATTAGCGTGTGCTGCGGCCCCACGTGTGGGCGTCGTTCCGTATGGCGCCAACCCATCGATGACGGCGAGGTCGGGCCCTCACCATGGGGCAGTTCCTTGATCAGCCCTTGCCCTCTTCCGTAGCCCGTCCTTCCGGAGGCCGTCATGCGCCCGTCCCGTGGCGTTCCGCTGCTCGCCGCCGTCCTTGTCGCCGCCGCCCTCTCCGCTCCGGCTCCGGCCGGTGCGGCCGGGGACGGCCACTGCGCACGCCAGGAGCGGGTGCGGGTGCCCGGCGCGGCCCACCAGCGCAGTGCCTGTCTGACCGACCTGACGACCACGGGGCTGGCCGGCACCCCGTACACCGACATGGCCGACCAGGCCGGACTGACCGCCGCGGCCACCCGGTCGCCGTCCGGCGTGCCCGGGGTGCAGGTGGACGGCTACTTCCCGGACACCTCCCGCTTCAACAACACCCATGGCTGGGCGCACGACGCGCAGTTCGTGCTCCGGCTGCCCGACCGCTGGAACGGCGGGCTGGTCGTCACCGGCGCGCCCGGCAACCGCAAGCAGTACGCGACCGACAAGGCGATCTCCGACCAGGTGCTGGCACGGGGCTACGCCTATGCGGCGACGGACAAGGGCAACAGCGGGGTGGACTTCTACCGCGACGGGAAGCGGCCCGGTGACGCCGTCGCCGAGTGGAACGCGCGGACCACGCAGCTCGCCCGGGCCGCCCGGCGCGCGGTGGCCCAGCGCTATGGGCACGCCCCGCGCCGCACGTACATCACCGGGGTCTCCAACGGCGGCTACCTCACGCGCTGGCAGTTGGAGAACCACCCGGAGCTGTACGACGGCGGGGTGGACTGGGAGGGCACCCTGTGGGCCGACAAGGGACGCCATCCGTTGCTCTCCCTGCCCGTGGCGGTGGCCAGGATGTACGGCGCGGCAACCGACGAGGACATGTACGCGGCCGGTTTCGCACGCGGGTCGGAGTTCTTGTGGCCGTACCACGAGAAGGCCTACTGGGGAGTCACCCAGAAGATCTACCGCGCGGAGTTCGACCCGGACTACGACCCGGGCTGCCCCGGCCCCTCCGCGGGGTCGACGGCGGAGCAGATCCTGGCGCCGTGCCCGTCCGACGCCGCCTACGACTACGCCTCCCGTCCCGCGTCCGTGCACCGTGCCGTCAACCGGGTGGCACTCACCGGGCGGATCGGCAGGCCCATGATCACCCTGCACGGCGACCTGGACGCGCTGCTGCCCAAGGCAGTCGACTCGGATGTGTACGACGACATGGTCGAGGCGAGCGGGCGCGCGCATCTGCACCACTACTACACGGTGCAGGACGGCACGCACGTCGACGGCCTGTACGACTCCCATCCCGAACGGCTGCGCCCGATCCTGCCCTGTTACCGCTCGGCGTTCGACGCCCTGGTCGCGTGGGTGGAGCGCGGCGTCAGGCCGCCCGCGGACCGGACGATCGACAGGCCCGCGAGCGGTGACGTGGTCAACTCCTGCGCGCTCGGCGCCGAGGACCGGTGACGCGCCGGCGCCGCCTCAGCGGCCCAGTTCCTTGCGCGAGACGCGGCGCAACCTGCGCCGCTGCGCGGGGTCGAGGGCGAGGTACGCGGCGGCCGGGACTCCCAGGACTATCAGAAGGGCGGCCCACCAGGGCAGCCAGATGAGCAGGATGAGTCCGACCGCCACACCCCCCGCAGCGATCTTGGCGTTCTTCGACATGAGTGTCGCCTCCTTCGCGGCCACTGCCGCTCTCTGTCATGAAAACGGGCCCGCGCCTTCGGCGGTTCCGGACCGCGACCCTGAGACCTCCCTGAGGTGCGCCCCCTAAGGTCCCGAGGTGCCCGCCGGGAGCCCTCTCGACGAGAGGGCTCCCCGCTCACCCCTTCATGGTGACCCGGCTCACAGCACAGGCATACCCGGTCGCCACTGTTCAAGCTGTACCCTCGGCCGCTCCGGCTTCACTAGTCAAGTTTGAGGACTTCTGTCATCGCTGTGCTGACGACTCCCCCGGCCTCCGCCTCCGCGCCCTCCGAGCCGCCCCTCTGCCCCGCCGTGTTCGTACCCGGCGAACCAGCCCGCGCCGGACGCCTCGCCTTCTGGCGGCCCGACGGTTCGGCTCCTCCGTCCATGGCCGGCGCGTCGGCCGGGCAGCTGACCGTCGTCGTGCCCGGCGGCCACGGCGTGGAGGCGGTACGCGTCCCCGCCGCGCTGCTGCCGGTCGAGGCGGCGCTTCCGGTGCTCACGCGTGCCCGTGCCGTGGGCGAAGGGCACCGGGCCACCGTGTTCTGGGGCGCCGCGGCCCTGCACGCCCTGAACCTGGTGGCGCGCGGGCTGCTGCTGCCCGGCCTGTCCCCCGCCGATCACGACGCCTGGCGCGTCGGCCCGCTGGACGCGGAGGACATCGAGGCGATCCGCCGGCTCGCCGCAGCGATGCCGCCCGAGGCGCACGCCGTGCCGCTGGACGCTTCGGGCGTGCCTCGTCTGGCCGAGCCCGGACAACTGCTGCGCGCGTTCTTCGACGCGGTCGCCGACACCCTCCCCCGCTCCCCGGCCGCCCGCCTCGTGACCGGCACCGCGGCCTTCGCGGTGCCGGAGCCGCAGCGGCTGCCCGAGCTGCGGACCTGGGCCGCCGACATCGCGGCGGGGCACGACGCGGGCGTACGGCTGTCGCTGCGGATCGAGGTGCGCGGGATGACGGACGCGGCGGACGACGTGTCCGACGGCGCGGACGTGTCGTTCCGGGCCGTTCTGCAGATGCACGGTGTGAACGATCCGGCCCTGGTCGCGGACGCCGCCGCGGTGTGGGCGGGCTCCTCGGACGCCGCCTTCGGCCCGCGCGCGCCGATGGACGCCCTGCTCGCGCTGCGCCGCGCGGCGCGGGCCTGGGCACCGCTCACGCCTCTGCTGTCGGCGACCGTGCCGGACGCGGTCGACCTCGCGGAGGAGGAGATCACCGACCTCCTCGGCGAGGGCGGCCGGGCGCTGGCGGCCGCGGGGGTCGACGTGCACTGGCCCAAGGGGCTGGTCCGCGGACTCACCACCCGCGCGGAGGTGGGTCCCGGCGACGACGGAACGGGGCACGGACGGGCCGGCCTCGGCGAAGGCCCGTCGTTCCTGTCCGCCGACGCACTGCTCGCCTTCGACTGGTGGTTCGCCCTGGGCGACCGCCGCCTCACGCGCGAGGAGCTGGACCGGCTGGCCGAGCAGAACCGGCCTCTGGTGCGGCTGCGCGACCAGTGGGTCCTGGTCGATCCCCGGGAGCTGGCCCGCGCCCGCGCGCGTCAGGACCACAAGATCACGCCGGTCGACGCGCTCGGCGCGGCGCTGACGGGCTCCGTGGAGATCGACGGCGGCCGGATCGAGGTACGGCCCACCGGGTGGCTGGCGGCGCTGCGGGACCGGCTCGCGGCCCCCGAGACCCAGGAACCCGTGGAACAGCCCGCCGCCCTCGACGCCACCCTGCGGGACTACCAGCGGCGCGGACTGAACTGGCTGGCCCGCATGACCTCGCTGGGCCTGGGCTGCTGTCTCGCCGACGACATGGGCCTGGGCAAGACCATCACCCTGATCGCGCTGCATCTGCACCGCCAGGCGGACGCCGCGTCGGCGGGACCCACCCTCGTGGTCTGCCCGACCTCGCTGATGGGCAACTGGCAGCGGGAGATCGAGCGGTTCGCGCCCGGCACTCCGGTGCGCCGCTTCCACGGTGCGCGGCGGGCTCTGGACGGCCTCGCCGACGGCGAGGTGGTGCTCACCACCTACGGCACCATGCGGCTGGACGCCGCGCGGCTGGCCGATGTGGCGTGGGGCATGGTCGTCGCCGACGAGGCCCAGCACGTGAAGAACCCCTACTCGTCGACGGCCCGCCGGCTGCGTTCCATCGGGGCACGCGCGCGCGTGGCACTCACCGGCACGCCGGTGGAGAACAACCTGTCCGAACTGTGGGCGATCCTCGACTGGACGACCCCTGGTCTGCTGGGCCGGCTGGGTACCTTCCGCACGCGGTACGCGGACGCCGTCGAGGGCGGCCGGGATCCCGCCGCCGCGGACCGGCTGGCCCGGCTGGTACGGCCGTTCCTGCTGCGCCGCCGCAAGTCGGACCCGGGGATCGCGCCGGAGCTGCCGCCCAAGACGGAGACGGATCACGCCGTGTCGCTCACCCAGGAGCAGACAGCGCTGTACGAGGCCGTGGTGCGCGAGGCGCTGGCCGAGATCTCCGGCGCCGGCAGCATGGCGCGGCGGGGGATGATCGTGAAGCTGCTGACCGGCCTGAAGCAGATCTGCAACCACCCGGCGCAGTTCCTCAAGGAGGAGCGGCCGGTGGTCGCCGGACGGTCCGGGAAGCTGGAGCTGCTGGACGAACTCCTCGACACGGTCCTCACCGAACGGGCCGGTGTCCTTGTGTTCACGCAGTACGTGCGGATGGCGCGGCTGCTGGAACGGCATCTGGCCGCGCGGGGCGTGGCGACGCAGTTCCTGCACGGCGGCACACCGGTCGCCGAGCGCGAGGCGATGGTGCGCCGGTTCCAGGACGGCGAGGTCCCGGTGTTCCTGCTGTCGCTGAAGGCGGCGGGCACCGGGCTGAATCTCACCCGCGCGGAGCATGTCGTGCACTACGACCGCTGGTGGAACCCCGCCGTCGAGGCCCAGGCAACGGACCGTGCGTACCGCATAGGCCAGACCCGGCCCGTGCAGGTGCACCGGATCATCGCCGAGGGGACGATCGAGGACCGTATCGCCGAACTGCTGCTGCGCAAACGGGAGCTGGCCGACGCGGTGCTCGGCTCCGGTGAGGCGGCGCTCACCGAACTGACGGATGCCGAGCTGGCCGATCTGGTCGAACTGCGAGGGGGACTGGCATGAACGCGTACGACGGTGACGACGCCGGAACGGAGCGGACCTTCGCCGCGCTGCCGCCCGCGCGGGGCCGGGGTTTCGCGCAGACCTGGTGGGGCCAGGCCTGGCTGACGGCGCTCGAGGGCACGGCGCTGGACACCGGGCAGCTCAAGGCGGGCCGCAGGCTCGCCCGCGCGGGAGCAGTCGGCGCGGTGACGGTACGGCCCGGTCGCATCACGGCGGTCGTGCAGGACCGGGACCGCACGGCGCACCGCGCGGACGTCCTGCTGCAGGAGCTGTCCGGGGAACAGTGGGACCGGTTCCTCGCGATGACCGTCGAGCGGGCCGGTCATGTCGCGGCGCTGCTCGACCGCGAGATGCCCACCCACCTCGTCGAGGACGCGGAGCTGGCCGGTGTCGAACTGCTGCCGGGGCTGGGTGATCTGGAGCCGGAGTGCGCCTGCGGCGCCTGGGACCACTGCGGTCACACGACGGCGTTGTGCTACCAGCTGGCCCGGCTGCTGGACCAGGACCCGTTCGTCCTGCTGCTGATGCGGGGACGGGGTGAGCGCGCCCTGCTGGACGCGCTCCGGAGGCGCGGCGAGGCGTCGGCGGGACGGCCGCCCGCGCGGAGCGCGGAGGGCGTGGACGCGGCCGAGGCGTACGCGGCCGGGGACATCCTTCCGTCGCTTCCCGGCACTCCCGCCCTCCCCGCGGAGCCGGGCGTTCCGCCCTCCCTTGACACGGAGACCGCGCCGGCGGCCGGTGTCGACACGCGCGCGCTGGAGTTCCTGGCCTCGCGTACCGCCGCGCGCGCCCACCGCATGCTGGCGGAGGCGCTCCGGGGAGGGCAGGAAGGGCCGGCCGTCGAGGAGCCCTCGGTGGCGCGGGACGCGGTGCGGCTGGCCGTGGGTGAGCCCGGCCGCGCGGTGGCCGACCGGCTCGCCGAGGGGTCGGGACGCGGCCGGGAAGGGCTGGCCCTGGCCGTACGGGCCTGGCGGCACGGCGGATCTGCGGCACTGGCCGTGCTCGACGAGGAGTGGACGGTACGGGGCGAGAACCTCGCCCGCGCGCGTGCGGCCCTGGAAACGGCCTGGGACGCGGACGAACGACCGGCACTGCGGTCCCGGGCCAACCGCTGGACGGTCGTCGACGCGCCCGTGCAGGTTCGGCTGAGCCGCGACGGCCGCTGGTGGCCGTACCGCAAGGAACGCGGCCGCTGGGTCCCGGCGGGCGGCCCCGCCCAGGACCCGGCGACCGCGCTGGCCTCGGCGGAGCGTGCCTCGCAGGAGTGAGCGCCCGCCGTCCGGCGTCAGGACTGCTGGAGCTCGACCTCCCCCAGTGACGGAAGAAGCGATTCGAGGCCGCTGGGAAGGCTGGTGGGCAGTCCGCTCGGCAGCTCGGTGGGGAAGCCCGAGGGCAGCTCGGTGGGGAAGTCGGAAGGCAGCTCGGTCGGGAAGCCGGAGGGCAGCAGCCCGCTGGGGATGCCGGAAGGCAGCTCGGTGGGGAAACCCCCGGTCTCCGTTCCGGTTTCGGCGGGCTCACCGTCCGGCGGGTCGTCGTCCCCCGAGGCCATGAACACGATGAGGGCGACGGCCACCACGGCCACGACCACGGCGAGCACCACCAGCAGCAGTCTGCGGCCGGCGGGGCCCCGGACCGGACCGCCACCGTGGTCTCCGGGCGGGGGCGACGCGCTCCCGTAGGAGGGCGGTCCGAAGCCGCCGCCCGGGGGCGGCGTGTCGTCCGGCGGGCCGGGCGGCTGCTGAGGCGGTACGGGTGGCGTGGCCATGGGCACCATCGTCGCCTCGGAGACGGCACCCGCGCGAGGTCGACGCGCGGAAGTCGGCGGGCGGTCAGGGCACGCGCGCACCGGCCGACGCGCACTGCGCGCGGGGGCACACGGCGTACAGAGCGGGCGTGCGAGGACTCGGGCAGACACGCCGGGAGCGTCCGGGCGGGCGGGAGCGTCCGGGGGGCGGGAGCGTCCGGGCGGGAGCGTCCGGACCCACTCTCCGTAGCCGTGCGCCCGCACGTTCGCCGTGCACGGGCGTATGTCGGCACGTTCGCCATGCACGAGCGTGCGCCGTACGTTCGCCGTGCGCGACGCGTACACCGGCACGTTCGCCTGCACGAGACGTGCACCCGCAGGACCCGCGCCGCCCTCGGCACTCGCGCCCTTCACCCCGGTCTCGGTCGCCCGCTTCCCCGTGCGGACGAAGTGGCAGCCCCGCCCGCACACGAGGCCATCGCCTCGCGCACACGCACGGGGCGCGACCGCCTCCCGACACCGTCGGAACGGCCGCGCCCCGCGCGGTGAGGGGTGTCAGCCCCGGGCGCCCAGCAGGTGGTCCATCGCCAGCTGGTCGAGGCGCTCGAAGGCCATGCCCCGCGCGGCGGCGGCGTCGGGGTCGAAGTCCTCGAAGGCGGACCGGTCGTCGAGCAGAGCCTGGAGGCCGTCGGCCGCCGTGGGCTGGGCCAGCTGGTCCAGCCGGGCCGCGCGCAGCGCCTCCTGCACCTCCGGGTCCGCGCGGAAGGCCGCCGCGCGCTCCTTGAGGATCAGGTAGTTGCGCATGCAGCCGGCCGCCGAGGCCCATACGCCGTCGAAGTCCTCGGTCCGCGGCGGCTTGAAGTCGAAGTGCCGCGGGCCCTCGTACCCGGCCGACTCCAGCAGGTCCACCAGCCAGAACGCCGCGCGCAGGTCGCCGGCGCCGAAGCGGAGGTCCTGGTCGTACTTGATGCCGGACTGGCCGTTGAGGTCGATGTGGAACAGCTTGCCCGCCCACAGCGCCTGGGCGATGCCGTGCGGGAAGTTGAGCCCGGCCATCTGCTCGTGCCCGACCTCCGGGTTGACGCCGTACAGCTCCGGGCGCTCCAGGCGCTCGATGAACGCCAGGGCGTGGCCGATGGTGGGCAGCAGGATGTCGCCGCGCGGCTCGTTCGGCTTGGGCTCGATGGCGAAGCGGATGTCGTAGCCCTGCGCGGTGACGTACTCGCCGAGCAGGTCGAAGGCCTCCTTCATCCGGTCCAGGGCCACGCGGACGTCCTTGGCGGCGCCGGACTCGGCGCCCTCACGGCCGCCCCAGGCGACGTAGGTCTGTGCGCCGAGCTCGGCCGCGAGGTCGATGTTGCGCATGGTCTTGCGCAGCGCGTAGCGGCGCACGTCGCGGTCGTTGGCGGTGAAGCCGCCGTCCTTGAACACCGGGTGGGTGAACAGGTTGGTGGTGGCCATCGGCACCTTCATGCCGGTGTCGTCCAGCGCCTGCCGGAACCGCTTGATGTGCTCCTCGCGCTCGCTGTCGCTCGAGCCGAAGGGGATGAGGTCGTCGTCGTGGAAGGTCACGCCGTGGGCGCCCAGCTCGGCGAGGCGCCGAACGGACTCGACCGGGTCGAGGGCGCGCCGCGTGGCGTCACCGAAGGGGTCCCGTCCCTGCCAGCCGACGGTCCACAGTCCGAACGTGAACTTGTCCTCGGGGGTGGGCTGGTAGTTCATGCCGCGGCTCCTCGCTCGCTGAGACTATTTCGTCATGGCGGTTTACAAATTAGTATGCAGGAACATTTCTGGGAAGAGACACACCCCGCCGGGTGCGGAAGAGGGAGAGACCGATGTCAGCAGCCGAGGGTCCGCTCGTCGTCGGCGTGGACACATCCACCCAGTCCACCAAGGCACTGGTGGTCGACGTGGCGACCGGCAGGGTCGTCGCGAGCGGCCAGGCCCCGCACACGGTGACCTCGGGCGCCGGGCGCGAGAGCGACCCGCGCCAGTGGTGGGACGCCCTGACCGAGGCCCTGCGCCAGTGCGGCGAGGCGGCGCACGAGGCCGCCGCGGTGTCGATCGGCGGACAGCAGCACGGCCTGGTCACGCTGGACGGAGACGGTGTGCCGGTCCGTCCGGCGCTGCTGTGGAACGACGTGCGTTCCGCGCCGCAGAGCCGTCGGCTGATCGAGGAGCTGGGCGGCGCGAAGTTCTGGGCCGAACGCACCGGAAGCGTGCCCGCCGCCTCCTTCACGGTGACCAAGTGGGCCTGGCTTGCGGAGCACGAGCCGGACGCGGTGCGGGCCACCCGGGCCGTGCGGCTGCCCCACGACTACCTCACCGAGCGGCTCACCGGCGAAGGCACCACCGACCGCGGCGACGCATCGGGCACCGGATGGTGGGCCTCCGGGACGGAGGCGTACGACGAGGAGATCCTGGCGCACGTGGGCCTCGACCCGGCGCTGCTGCCCCGCGTGGTGCGGCCCGGTGAGGTGGCCGGAACCGTGCGCGACAGCCACGACCTGCCGTTCTCCAAGGGCACCCTGGTGGCCTGCGGCACCGGTGACAACGCCGCCGCCGCTCTGGGCCTCGGGGTGCGTCCCGGCACGCCGGTGATGAGCCTCGGCACGTCGGGCACCGTGTACGCCGTGTCGCGGCACCGGCCGGCCGATCCGACCGGCACGGTCGCGGGCTTCGCCGACGCCCGCGGCGACTGGCTGCCGCTGGCCTGCACCCTCAACTGCACGCTCGCCGTGGACCGGGTCGCGACCCTGCTGGGTCTGGACCGCGAGGCCGTCGAACCCGGACGCGGTGTCACACTGCTGCCGTTCCTGGACGGCGAGCGCACCCCGAACCTCCCCCACTCCTCCGGCCTGCTGCACGGGCTGCGCCACGACACCACCGGCGGTCAACTCCTTCAGGCCGCCTACGACGGCGCCGTGTGCTCCCTGCTCGCCGCCCTCGACCTCGTCCTCGACGGGGACGCCGACGCGTCGGAGCCCCTGCTCCTGATCGGCGGCGGCGCCCGGGGCACGGCCTGGCAGCAGACCGTACGGCGGCTGTCGGGGCGGCCCGTGCAGGTGCCCGAGGCCAAGGAACTCGTCGCGCTCGGTGCCGCGGCGCAGGCGGCCGGGCTCCTCACCGGGGAGGACCCGGCGGCGGTCGCCCGGCGCTGGAACACGGCGGCGGGCCCGGTGCTGGACGCGGTGGAACGCGACGAAGAGACCCTCTCCCGGCTGGCCGGGGTACTCTCCGACGCGGCCCCGCTGCTGGAACGCGGCACGGACACCGACTGACGGCGGCAGGCCGGCACGGTACCGCCGGTCCGTGCCGGCCCGTGTGCACGCCCGCGCCGGGCCGTCCCGCCCGCGCGCACCGGCGGTGCCGCCCTGTGGGCGCGGACCGCCGCCGGGGTGACCGGCAGCAACCGACGACGGCGGAGAACCGAGGAATGACGGAGGCAATGAGCGCACCACCGCACAGGACTCGCCCGGCCGGCCCGGGGCGCGCGCTGCCCGACACCCAGCAGGGCATGCGTCGCCGCAACCTCTCGCGGGTGATGCACACCGTCGGCGCCGAGGGGCCGCTGTCCCGCGCCGCCGTCGCCTCACGCATCGGCCTGACCCGTGCGGCGGTGTCCACGCTGGTCGACGAGCTGATCCGCTCGGGCCTGCTGGAGGAACTGGGGCCCGAGCGGCCGGGACGCGTGGGCCGTCCCGGTTCGGCGCTGGCCGTGAGCGGACACGGTCCCGCGGGCATCGGCGCCGAGGTGGGCGTCGACCACCTCGCGGTCTGCGCGGTCGACCTGCGCGGCCGGGTCCGCGCGCGGGCGGTACGGCACATCCCGAACCGGGACCGCTCCCCCGAGCCGGTGCTCGGCGACCTCACCGAGCTGATACACCGGGTCGTCGCCGAGACCGAGGGCGAGGGCCTGTGGCCGGCGGGGCTCGCCGTGGCCGTACCGGGTCTGGTGGCCCGCGACGCCCGGACCGTCGTACGCGCCCCGAACCTCGGCTGGCTCGACACGGACCTCTCGGACCTGCTGCCCGCGAAGCTGCCGCTCACCGTGGCCAACGAAGCCAACTTCGGCGCCCTGGCCGAGCTGTGGCTCGGCGAGGGCACCCCGCGCGACTTCCTCCATGTGTCCGCCGAGATCGGTATCGGTGCCGCGGTCGTCGTGGACGGGCGGCTGCTGCACGGCAACCGCGGCTTCGCGGGCGAGCTGGGCCATGTGCCGGTGTGGCCCGACGGGCCGGCGTGCGCCTGCGGCGGGCGCGGCTGTCTGGAGCAGTACGCCGGTGAGGAGGCGGTGCTGCGCGCGGCCGGGCTGGAGCCGGGCGAGGACCGCGTCGGTCTCCTCGCGGGCCGCGCCGAGCAGGGCGACGCGGAGGTACGGCGCGCCCTGCACGACGCGGGAACGGCGCTCGGAATCGCCCTGACCGGCGCCGTGAACCTGCTGGACCCGGAGAACGTGGTGCTGGGCGGTGCCCTCTCCGGGCTCGCTCCCTGGCTCCTGCCCTCCCTGCGCTCGGAACTGGCCCGGCGTACCGCGGGACCGGCCTGCCCCGTCTCGGTGTCCGCGCTGGGCCCCGAGGGCCCGCTGCTGGGCGCGGCGCACTCCGTGGTCCGTGGGGTGCTGGACGATCCGGCGGCCGTGGCCGAGCGGGTCTGACGCACGGTCCGGCACACCCTCCAGGCACGCCGAGCCGGCCCTCGTGGGTGCGACTACCGCCGAGTCACCGGCGTGGCCTCACGGCCGGAGACTGCCGACGATGTCGGCGGTCGCCGTGAGGCCGCTGTGGATCGTGGGCGCGATGCTCGTGCTGGCCAGATAGAAGCCGAGCAGCAGACAGACCAGCGCGTGGGAGACCTTCAGTCCGCTGTTGCGCAGGAAGATCACCGCCAGTACCGAGAGCAGCAGCACCACAGAGATGGAAACGGCCATCGTCAACCTCCTCCGCCACATCCGATTCGCGGCGTTCGGCCGCAAGTGTGGCGTAGCGGAGGGTTCGTCCGGGCTGCTCGGCTGTCCTCCGAACGTGTGGTGTCATGCCCTCCGGTGGGCGTCGAGGAAGGATTCGAGCCCCGCGAGGTCGTCGGTGTTGAGGTGGTCGACGTCCGCCGCGACCAGTTCGCCCCACAGCGCGTCACGGGCGGGGCCCGGCAGGTCCGGTGTGGCCCAGAAGCGCACCCGCTGCCCGCGCGCGTGTGCGGTGCGCACGATGCCGCGCAGTTTCCGGCGTTCGGCGTCGGGGAAGGGCCCGACGCCCTGCCAGGTGAAGTTGAGCGTCCAGTTGTCGCTGATCAGCGGGACGAACGAGGCCCGGGCGGGGCTGCCGAGGTCGGTGAGCCGGCCGTCGTAGAAGGCGCGGCGCACCCGTTGGGCCTCCATGGGCGCGCGAGCCGCGCGGTCGCCGGAGATGACGGCGGTGACCGGCCCGGGAATCACCCTGCCGTGCACACAGGTGGTGAACAGGTGCCGGTAGCGGCGCAGACGGCGGTCGAGTTCCAGATAGGTGGACGCGCCCTCGGTCTTGATGTCGACCAGCAGTTGGAGCGCTCTGCGGTGCCCGAGGTACACCGAACCGCGGTTCGCGCGGACCCGCGCGGCGAGCGGATCGAGGTAGAGGGATTCGAGGGTGCGGGAGGGGTCGAGGTCCTCGGGGTCGTGGGCGACCAGGAGTTGGCCGCCCACCAGGAAGATGTCCGCCTCGACGCTCCCGAAGCGGTGGTCCAGGGCGTCGAGCAGGGGACGGGGGTGTTCGTAGTCGTTGTGGGCGTGGGCGCGCCACAACGGGCGCGGACGGTGCTTCTGTTCGCCTGCCAGCGCCTGGGTCGCGGGCAGTGCGACCGAACCGGCGAGGGCGGCGCCGAGGGTGGTGAGGGCTCTGCGACGGGTGGTGAGGGCCATGCTCTGCCTCCCTGGAAGTGCCGTAGGTGACCTCAGTGAGTATGAGGTCCGGCTGCGGTCAAGGAGCAGTGCCGTGCGGGGAGTTGGCCGACGCGCCGCCGTGTGTTCACCTCGCCCCGGTGGGGCGCGCGAGGAAGCCCGCCCCCTGGGGGACGGGCTTCCGGCGCGGGGCGGGTCCAGCCGGTCAGGGTGCGCGCAGGTCGACCAGTTCGGCGAGCGTCTCGCGGTGGGCGCCCGCCGTGCCGTGCGCGATCGAGTCGGCCTTGGCCCGCTTGAGGCACAGGTGCACGGGGTGTTCCCACGTCATACCGATGCCGCCGTGCAGTTGCAGTGCCTCCTCGGCGGCGCGGACCGCGACGGGCGCGGCGTAGGCCTGGGCGACGGCGACGGCCATGTCGGCGTCCTCACCGGTGGCCAGGGCGTCGGCGGCGTTGCGCGCGGCCGCGCGGAGGCCGGCCACATCCAGCCACAGCTGGGCGAGCCGGTGCTTGAGGGCCTGGAATCCGCCGACGGGGCGGTTGAACTGCTTGCGGTCCTTCAGGTAGCGGACGGTCTCGGTCAGCGACCGGTCCGCGAGGCCGAGTTGCTCCGAGGCGAGCAGTCCGGCGCCGGCCCGCAGGGCGCGGCGTACGGCGGGTTCCGCTTCACCGAGGCGGCGTCCCGGGACGCCGTGGAGGGAGATCCGGGCGAGGGGCCGGGTGAGGTCCAGGGACGTCTGCGGGGTGACGATGACGCTGTCGGCCTCCACGGCGTACAGCCCGCCGTCGTCCGCCGGCACGAGCAGTACGTCGGCGACGGCGGCGTCCGCGATGCCGGTCAGCTCCCCGTGCAGGGCGCCGTTGTCCAGCCGTACGGTGGCGAACGCGGCGCCGGGAGCCAGGTGCAGCCCCACGGCGAGGGCACCGATCCGGCGCCCGGCCGCCAGGCCGGCGAGCAGTTCGCCCGCCGCCTCGCAGGCCAGCAGCGCCTCGGTGGCCACCACGGCGCTGGTCAGATACGGCACCGGAGCGACCGCGCGCCCCAGCTCCTCCAGCACCACCGCGGCTTCCCGGTGGGTGGCGCCCTGACCGTCCCTGTCCTCGGGGACCAGCAGGCCGGCGAGGCCCATGCCCTCGGCGAGCGCCTTCCACAGGGACAGGTCGTGCGGGGCGTCCGACTCGCAGCGGGCGATCACGTCAGCCGCGTCGCAGTGGTCGGTGAGCAGGTCCCGGACGGCGGCGCGCAGCGCCTCTTCCTCCTCGGAGTACAGCAGGTCCGGCTGTGTGCTCATCGGGCCAGGTCCTTCCATGCGACGTCCTTGTCGGTGCGCGGCTCGGCCGGGAGGCCCAGGACGCGCTCGGCGACGATGTTGAGCAGGACCTCACTGGTCCCGCCCTCGATGCTGTTGCCCTTGGAGCGGAGGTAGCGGTAGCCGGCGTCGCGCCCGGTGAAGTCGACCAGTTCGGGACGGCGCATGGTCCAGTCGTCGTACAGCAGGCCCTCCTCTCCGCGCAGTTCCACCTCCAGGCCGCTGATCTCCTGGTTGAGGCGGGCGAAGGCGAGTTTCATGCCGGCGCCCTCGGGGCCGGGCTGGCCGGCGACGAGCTGCTGGCGCAGGCGTTCGCCGGTGAGCCGGGCGACCTCGGCGTCGACCCAGAGCTTCAGCAGCCGCTGGTGCAGATCGTGGGTGCGCAGTTCGGGGCGTTCGCGCCAGGTCTTCGAGACCGGGCCGATCATGCCGCCCTCGCGGGGCAGCCGCATGCCGCCGATGGCCACGCGCTCGTTGTTGAGGGTGGTCTGCGCGACCCGCCAGCCCTCACCGGTCCCGCCCAGACGGTGGGCGTCGGGGATCCGCACGCCGGTGAGGAAGACCTCGTTGAACTCGGCCTCGCCGGTGATCTGGCGCAGGGGCCGCACGTCGACACCGGGGTCGGTCATGTCGCAGACGAAGTAGGTGATGCCGCGGTGCTTGGGCACGTCGGGGTCGGTGCGGGCGATGAGGATGGCCCAGCGGGCGAGATGGGCGCTGGACGTCCACACCTTCTGCCCGTTGACCACCCACTCGTCGCCTTCACGGACGGCGCGGGTGCCGAGCGCGGCCAGGTCGGAGCCGGCGCCGGGCTCACTGAAGAGCTGGCACCAGACCTCCTCGCCGGTCCACAGGGGCTTCAGGAAGCGCGCCTTCTGCTCCTCGGTGCCGTACTGGAGGATGGTCGGCGCGGCCATGCCCAGGCCGATGCCGATGCGGCGCGGGTCGTTGTCGGGGGCTCCGGCGGCCTGGAGTTCGGCGTCGACGACGGGCTGGAGGGAACGCGGGAGGCCGAGTCCGCCGAGCCCTTCGGGGAAGTGCACCCAGGCGAGGCCGGCGTCGAAGCGGGCGCGCAGGAAGTCGAGGCGGCCGGTGTCCGCGGGCGGGTGGGCGGCCAGCAACTCCTGGGCGCGGCGGCGCAGTTCGGCGGCGTCGGTCATGCGGCGGCTCCGTTCTCCAGCGAGGGCAGTACGGCGACCCGCCCGGTGGTGAGACCGTCGGCGACCCGCTGCACGGCGTCGGCGGCCCCCGCGAGCGGGACGCGCTCGCTCACCAGCGGCTTGATCGCGCCCTGGGCGGCGAGGCCGGTGAGCTGCTCGTGGCAGTGCTGGACCAGCTTGGGGTTCCTGGTGTTGTACAGGCCCCAGTGCAGGCCCAGGATCGCGTAGTTCTTGACCAGGGCGTGGTTCAGGGCCGGGCTGGGGATGGACCCGCTCGCGAAGCCGACGACGACGATCCGACCCTCGAAGGCGACGGTCTTGGCGGACTGGGTGTAGGCCTCGCCGCCCACCGGGTCGAACACCACGTCCGCGCCCCGTCCGCCGGTGGCCTCCTTGACCGCGGCGACGACGTCCTGTTCGCGCCGGTCGATCACCGTGTCGCAGCCCAGTTCGCGGGCGACGGCCGCCTTCGCGGCGCCGCCGACCACACCGATGACGGTGGCGCCGGCCGCCTTGCCGAGCTGCACGGCGGCGCTGCCGACGCCACCCGCGGCGGCGTGGACGAGCAGGGTCTCGCCGGCCTCCAGGCGGGCCCGCCGGTGCAGGGCGAACCAGCCCGTCTGGTACCCGATGTGCAGAGCCGCGGCCTGGGCGTCGTCCAGCGCGTCCGGGGCGGGCAGCAGGGCGGCGGCGTCCGCGACGGCGTACTCGGCGAAGCCGCCGTGGGGCAGGGCGGGGTTGGCGATCACCCGGCGCCCGTCCTCGGTCTCGCCGCAGATCTCCACACCCGGGGTGAACGGCAGGGGCGGCCTGACCTGGTACTGACCCCGGCACATCAGGGCGTCCGGGAAATTGATGTTGGCGGCGCGCACCTTCAGCAGGACCTGTCCCGCACCGGGAGCCGGCCGCTCCGCCTCCACGAGGCGCATCACCTCGCCCGGCTCGCCGAGCTCGTGCACTTGCCATGCCTGCATGCGGGGCCTCCACGGGACTGTGAACGACATGTTCGCCGGACCGGATGCACCGCATACTAAGCGGTCGCTTGCCCATCGGGGAACAGTCTCGTCCCTCACATCCGCCGATCGCCGGTGTCAGCCCCGTCGTGGACGTGCCCGCACGTGCATCCGCTCCCCCTGGGGACCGAACAGACTGAGGAACTCCACGGGCCCTTCGCCCGTCGACCCGAACCAGTGCGGCACGCGCGTGTCGAACTCGGCCGCCTCCCCCGCGACCAGCACCACGTCGTGCTCGCCGAGCACCAGCCGCAGTTTGCCGGACATCACGTACAGCCACTCGTAGCCCTCGTGGGTGCGCGGTTCGGGTTCGAGCCTCCGCTTCGGTTCGAGCACCTTGTACGCCTGGAGCCCGCCGGGCTGGCGGGTGAGCGGCCAGTGGGTGCGGCCGTAGCGCTGGATCGGCTCGGACGCGCGGATGCGCGGATCCCCGACCGGCGGGGCACCGACCAGTTCGTCCAGCGGCACCTGGTGGGCCTGCGCGATCGGCAGGAGCAGTTCGAGACTGGGTTTGCGCAGCCCGGACTCCAGCCGCGAGAGGGTGCTGACGGATATGCCGGTCGCCTCCGACAGCGCCGCGAGGGTGACCTCGCGCTCCTTCCTGATCCGCCGCAGCCGGGGTCCCACATCCGCGAGAACGTCTTCGGTCGTCATACCGCTATTGCAGGATCGGCAAAGTTGTTTGTCAATGCGGCAGTGCTGAGCGACCGTCGTCCCAGGAGGTGGTCACGATGAACAAGACGGACCGCAACGAGATCCACGACGTGGTGGTCGTCGGCGGCGGGGCGGCGGGACTGTCCGCCGCGCTGGTGCTGGGCCGGGCCCGGCAGCGCACCCTGGTGGTCGACGCGGGCGAGCCGCGCAACGCGCCCTCGGCGCACATGCAGGGATACCTGTCCCGGGACGGAATGTCCCCGGCCGAGTTCCTCGCGCTGGGCCGGGAGGAGATCGCACGCTACGGCGTCGAGCTGGTCCGGGACCGGGTCACGGACGTCACCAGGGGCGAGGACTTCACCGTCGTGCTCGAGGCGGGAGGGGTCGTCCGTGCCCGGCGGCTGATCGTCGCCACCGGGCTGAAGGACGAACTGCCGGACGTCCCCGGCGTCGCCGAGCGCTTCGGGCAGGACGTGCTGCACTGCCCGTTCTGCCATGGCTGGGAGGTGCGCGACGAGCCCTTCGGGGTGCTCGCGTCGAGCGCGATGAGCGTGCACCAGGCGCTGATGGTGTCCCAGTGGTCGAAGGACGTCACCTTCTTCCTGCACCGGGTCGCCGAGGAGGACCTGACCGACCAGGACCTGCGCCGGCTGGCCGCCGCCGGAGTCGACGTGGTGCCCGGTGAGGTGGCGGAGCTGGTGGTCGAGGACGGCCGGTTCGCCGGGGTGCGGCTGGCCGACGGCACCACGCACGCACGCTCGGTGCTCTTCGTCGGCCCCCGCCCGCTGCCGCAGACCAGCCTGCTGGAGAGGCTGGGCGCCGAGATGAACGAGACACCGTTCGGCGCGTACCCGGTCGTCGACCCGACCGGCCTGACCACGGTGCCCGGGGTCTGGGCAGCGGGCAACGCGATCGGTTTCGCCGAGCAGGTCGTGCACGCGGCGAGCGGCGGCTACCGCGCGGCGGCCGCGATCGTCGGGGACCTGCTGATGAGCCGTCTGGACGCAGCGGTCGACGGATAGGCACCGGACGGCCGGGGTGTGGGGCGTCCGCCTCCGTAGCACCATGGCTGCATGCTGCTCTCCCGGCTGGCCCGTGTGTCCCAGGAGGTCGCCGCCACCTCGGCGCGGTCCCGGAAGATCGCTCTGCTCGCCGAGCTGTTCCGGGAGGCGGAGGCGGACGACGTGCCGGTCGTCATCCCGTATCTGGCGGGCCGGCTGCCGCAGGGGCGCATCGGCGTCGGCTGGAAGGTGCTGAGCCGTCCGGTCGCCCCCGCCGCCGAGCCGTCCCTGACCGTGCGCGAGGTCGACGCCCTGCTCACCGCGCTGGGCAAGGTGTCAGGGCCGGGCTCCCAGGCCGAGCGGGCCCGGCTGGTGGGTGAGCTGCTGGGCGCGTCCACCGAGGACGAGCAGCGGTTCCTGTTCGGGCTGCTCACCGGCGAGGTCCGCCAGGGGGCCCTGGACGCGGTCGCGGTGGAAGGGCTGGCGCGGGCGACGGGGGCCGGGGCGGCCGAGGTACGGCGGGCGGTGATGCTGGCCGGGTCCCTCCAGTCGGTGGCCGAGGCGCTGCTCGCGGACGGCCCCGGGGCGTTGGAGCGGTTCCGGCTCACCGTCGGGCGCCCGGTGCTGCCGATGCTGGCGCACAGTGCCTCCTCGGTGGCCGAGGCGGTCGGGAAGCTGGGGGCCTGCGCCGTCGAGGAGAAGCTCGACGGCATCCGCGTCCAGGTCCACCGTGACGGGGACACCGTGCGTGTGCACACCCGCACCCTGGACGACATCACCGGCCGGCTGCCGGAAGTGACGGCGGCGGTCCTGGAGTTGGAGGGCGAGCGGTTCATCCTGGACGGGGAGGTCATCTCCTTCGGCGACGACGGCCGCCCCCGCTCGTTCCAGGAGACCGCCGGACGGGTCGGCTCCCGGGTGGACGTCGCCACGGCCGCCCGGGAGGTGCCCGTCTCCCCCGTCTTCTTCGACGCGCTGTCCATCGGCGGCCGCGACCTGCTGGACCTGCCGTTCTCCGAGCGGCACGCGGAACTGGCCCGGCTCGTCCCGGAACCGATGCGGGTGCGGCGCACCGTGGTGTCCGGCCCCGGGGACCTGGAAGCGGCCGAGGAGTTCCTGGCCGAGACGCTCGAACGCGGCCACGAGGGCGTCGTGACCAAGGGCCTGGACGCTCCCTACAGCGCGGGCCGACGGGGCGCGTCCTGGCTGAAGGTCAAGCCCGTGCACACGCTCGACCTGGTGGTGCTGGCCGCCGAGTGGGGCCACGGCCGCCGCACCGGCAAGCTCTCCAATCTGCACCTGGGCGCGCGTACCGCCGACGGCGGCTTCGCCATGCTCGGCAAGACCTTCAAGGGCATGACCGACGCGATGCTGGCGTGGCAGACCGAGCGGCTGCGGGAGCTGGCGGTCGACGAGAGCGGTCACGTCGTGACCGTGCGCCCCGAGCTCGTCGTGGAGATCGCCTACGACGGCCTCCAGCGTTCCACCCGCTACCCGGCCGGAGTCACCCTCCGCTTCGCCCGTGTGATCCGCTATCGCGAGGACAAGCGCCCCGAGGACGCGGACACCGTGGAGGCCCTGCTCGCCGCGCACCCCGGGGTACGGCCGTGAAGCGCTCCCGGCGCAGCGCCGGTCTGCTGTTGTTCCGGCACACCCCTCAGGGCCTCGAGGTATTGCTCGGTCATATGGGCGGCCCGTTCTTCGGGCGGCGGGAGACCGGGGCGTGGACCGTACCTAAGGGCGAGTACGACCCCGGGGAGCCGGCCTGGGAGGCGGCGCGCCGCGAGTTCGAGGAGGAGCTGGGGTTGCCGCCGCCGGACGGTGAGGCCGTCCCGCTCGGGGAGGTCCGGCAGGCCGGCGGGAAGACCGTGACGGTTTGGGCGGTCGGGGCCGACCTCGACCCGGCGACGGTGGTGCCCGGCACGTTCGAGATGGAGTGGCCGCCGAAGTCGGGGCGGATCCAGGAGTTCCCGGAGCTGGACCGGGTCGCGTGGTTCACCCTGGACCGGGCCCGGAAAGTGATCGTCTCCGCGCAGACCGCGTTTCTCGACCGCCTGGCGGAGCACTCGCCCTGAGGAGGCATCCCGCGTTGCGCCGCCCACCGCCGCGCGGGAAGGTCAGAAGGCACAGCCCGTCCCCAGGGAGGTCAGCGATGCACATCGCCACGGTGAATCCGGCGAACGGCGAGACCGTCAAGACGTACCACCCCATGGACGAGGAGGAGATCGGGCACCGGATCCAGCTCGCGGAGGCCACCTTCCGGACGTACCGGACGACGGCCTTCGAGGAGCGTGCCCGTCTGATGCACCGGGCCGCCGAGATCCTCGACGAGGACCAGGAGTCCATCGGCCGGGTGATCACCACGGAGATGGGCAAGCCGGTCAGGCAGGCGCGCGCGGAGGCCGCGAAGTGCGCCAAGGCGATGCACTGGTACGCCGATCACGCGGCGGAACTCCTCGCCGACGAGGAACCCGACGCCTCCGACGTGAAGGACTCCGGCGCCTCCCGGGTCCTGGTGCGCTACCGGCCGCTGGGTCCGGTGCTCGCCGTGATGCCGTGGAACTTCCCGCTGTGGCAGGTGGTGCGGTTCGCGGCGCCCGCGCTGATGGCGGGCAACGTGGGCCTGCTCAAGCACGCTTCGAACGTGCCGCAGACCGCCCTGTATCTGGAGGATCTGTTCCACCGCGCGGGCTTCACCGAGGGCTGCTTCCAGACGCTACTCATCGGCTCCGCCGCGGTCGACGACATCCTGCGGGACGAGCGGGTGAAGGCGGCCACCCTGACCGGGAGCGAGCCCGCGGGCCGCGCGGTCGCCTCCACCGCCGGGGAGATGATCAAGAAGACGGTGCTGGAGCTGGGCGGCAGCGATCCGTACGTGGTCATGCCCTCCGCGGATCTGGACCGGGCCGCCGAGGTGGCGGTGACCGCGCGGACGCAGAACACCGGGCAGTCCTGCATCGCCGCGAAGCGGTTCATCGTGCACACGGACGTGTACGACGCCTTTGCCGAGCGCTTCACGGCCGGCATGAAGGCGCTGAAGGTCGGCGACCCCATGGACGAGGAGACGGACGTCGGCCCGCTCTCCAGCGAGCAGGGCCGCAACGATCTGGAGGAACTCGTCGACGACGCCGTACGGGCCGGCGCCACCGTGCTGTGCGGCGGCGAGCGCCCCGAAGGGCCGGGCTGGTTCTATCCGCCGACCGTGCTGGCCGGCATCGGCCGGGAGATGCGCATCCACCGGGAGGAGGCCTTCGGCCCGGTCGCCACGCTGTATCGCGCGGCGGACATCGACGAGGCGGTCCTGATCGCCAATGACACCTCCTTCGGACTGAGTTCCAACGTCTGGACGCGCGACGAGGCCGAGGTCGACCGGTTCGTCCGGGACCTGGAGGCGGGCAGTGTGTTCGTGAACGGGATGACGGCGTCCCACCCTGCGTTCCCCTTCGGAGGGATCAAGCGGTCGGGGTACGGGCGTGAGCTGTCCGGGCACGGAATCCGCGAGTTCTGCAACATCACCACGGTTTGGCAGGGTGCGTGATGCCCGCCCGACTACGATCCCGACTGTGAACCGCGAAGTGACTCTTCCGCTGATCGTCGACGACCGCGGGACCCTGCAGGTTGCCGCCGCGGACGTCAGCAAGCTGCTGCGTACGGTGGGCGGGCGGTGGGTTCGGCTTGTCGAGGCGGGGGAGGACGGGCTCGACGAGGACACGGTCGCTGCGCTGACGATCGAGCTGGCGAAGCTTGCCGACCGGATCGACGTCGCGTGCATCGCCCACAGCAGTGGGGGTGCGCCGTAGTCGGGTGCGGGTCCGTCGTGGTTTTTCGCGCAGTTCCCCGCGCCCCTAGGTGTGCTGTCCGAGCGTTGCCCAGAACTTCGCCTCGTACGCCTGGAGCAGACGGGCGTACACGCGGGCGCGGTTCTCGTCGAGGCGGCCCTCGGCCGACGCAGCCCGGACCGCGTTGACACCCGCGTCGTCCAGGTCGGGAGCCGGTCGCGCGAAGAAGTCGAAGAAGGCGCAGGCTTCTTCCGTGAAGCCGTAGTGGGTGCGAAGGGCCTTGGCGATGGTGGCGCAGTAGCCGCCCCAGGCGGAGAAGTTCGCCGTCAGGGCCAGGACCACGTCCGGCGGTTCGGCGTTCAGGGCCAGCCAGGCGACGTACGCCGGGTACGACTGGCAGCCCGGCAGGGGTTCGTACGCCTCCGCCCCGGCCTCGTCCACGCCGCACGCGGCCGTGAACGTCTCCAGGTGTTCCGCCGCCAGGCACTCGCCCTCGGCCAGGGCGGTGAAGTACGCGGCCGCATGCGGGCCGGACCGCTGCGCCAGGTGCTGGAAGGCGCGGCGGTCCGCCGGGATCACCCAGCGCTGTTCCAGCGCCAGGGCGGCCAGGACGGCGCGGTCCGCCTCGCCCCGGGCGATCAGCGGGACCAGCGGGTTGGACCCGGGAACCGGCGCGCATTCCCTGGTGGTCGTCTCCAGCAGTTCCCTGGCCGTGTCCGTCATCGCGTCCTCCGTCGCTCGGTCACACCCGAGCGTTTCCCGGAACCGGGGCGCGGGTAACCCGGCGGCGCCGCGCACCGCCGGGTCGTCCAGGGGCCGTGTCAGCGGATCGGCATGCCCGACAGGGTGCGGGCGATCACCAGGCGCTGGATCTCGCTCGTTCCCTCGAAGATCGTGTAGATGGCGGCGTCGCGGTGCATCCGCTCGACCGGGTACTCGCGCGTGTAGCCGTTGCCGCCGAGGATCTGTATCGCCTGCGCGGTGACCTTCTTGGCCGTCTCGCTGGCGAACAGCTTGGACATCGAGCCCTCGGCCGCCGTGAAGGGCTTGCCGTTGATCGCCATCCAGGAGGCACGCCACACGAGGAGACGGGCTGCGTCGATCTGGGTGCGCATGTCCGCGAGCTGGAAGGCGACGCCCTGGTTGTCGATGATCGGGCGGCCGAACTGCTCGCGGGTGGTGGCGTACTCCAGGGCGACCTCGTACGCCGCGCGGGCGGTGCCCACGGCCATGGCGCCGACAGCGGGGCGGGACGCCTCGAAGGTGGCCATGGCGGCGTTCTTCACGCGCTCACCACCCTGCTTCGCCTTCTCGCGTGCGCGGGCGAGGCGCTCGTCCAGCTTCTCCTTGCCGCCGAGCAGGCAGGAGCCGGGGACGCGCACGTTGTCCAGGATGACCTCGGCGGTGTGCGAGGCGCGGATGCCGTGCTTCTTGAACTTCTGGCCCTGGGAACAGCCGGGGGTGCCCGGCGGGATGATGAAGGAGGCGTGGCCCTTGGAGCCGAGCTCCGGGTCGACCACCGCCACCACCACGTGGACGTTGGCGATGCCCCCGTTGGTCGCCCAGGTCTTGGTGCCGTTGATGACCCACTCGTCCTTGGCCTCGTCGTACACCGCGCGGGTGCGCATCGAGGCCACGTCCGAGCCGGCGTCGGGTTCGGAGGAGCAGAAGGCGGCCACCTTGACATCGTTGGCGTCGCCGTACATCTGAGGGATCCAGGTGCCGATCTGCTCCTCGGTGCCGTTGGCGAGGACGCCCACGGCGGCGAGGCCGGTGCCGACGATCGACAGGGCGATGCCCGCGTCGCCCCAGAACAGCTCCTCCATGGCCATCGGAATACCGAGGCCGCTTGCGTCGAAGTACTGCTGGGCGTAGAAGTCCAGGGAGTAGATGCCGACCTTGGCGGCCTCCTGGATGACCGGCCAGGGAGTCTCCTCACGCTCGTCCCATTCGGCGGCCGCGGGCCGGATGACATCGGCGGCGAAGCCGTGCAGCCAGTCGCGGACCTCCTTCTGTTCGTCGTTGAGCTCCATGGTGAACTCGGCCATGACTCCTCCAGCGGCGCACGTGCATGTTACTTGCGGTAACCCGAGTCTGTTACTGGCGGGTAGGAAAAGTCAACTCCTCAGGGCGGTCCGTATCCCGTTCGATGAACGTGGATCCGTCAGTGTTAGTTTGCGCAGGCGTCACCGAATCAGCACGGGTGGGGAGAGCTCATGGACACCACACAGCGGACCGATCAGCAGCGTTCGGCCGACCGACGCCGGCGCGAGCTGCTCGAGGCCGCCGACCGAGTGGTGCTGCGCGACGGCCCGGGGGCCTCGATGAACGCGATCGCCGCCGAGGCCGGCATCACCAAGCCGATCCTCTACCGGCACTTCGGTGACAAGGGAGGACTCTACGCGGCCCTGGCCAAGCGGCACACCGACGCGCTGCTGGATTCGCTGCGGGCCGCGCTGGACGCCCCGGCCGACCGCCGGGAGCGGGTCGAGGCCACGCTGGACACGTATCTGTCGGCGATCGAGGCGCGCCCCCAGGTGTACCGGTTCCTGATGCATCCCGCGGAGGGATCGCCGAGCGACCAGGGCTTCGATGTCGGCAAGCACTCGGCGCCGCTGCTGCGACGCATGGGCGAGGAACTGGCGCAGGTGATCGAGGAGCGGCTGGACCTCGGGCCGGACAGCCAGCAGCTGGCCCGGGTGTGGGGGCACGGCATCGTCGGCATGATGCACGCGGCCGGTGACTGGTGGCTCGGCGAACGCCCCTGCTCCCGGGCGGAGCTGGTGCGCAGCCTGGCGGATCTGCTGTGGGGGCGGCTCGCGGCCGCGGGCGACAAGGTGGGCGGCCCGGGGTTCTGAATCCCCCGGTCACCGGGCGTGCCGGTTCCAGGGGGCCCGGCTCGCCCGGCGCATCAGCCTGCGGCGCCGCCACCCCGTCAGACGGTCGGCGTAGATGCCGCCCTCCAGGTGGTCGCACTCGTGCTGCAGGCACCGGGCGAAGAACCCGGTGCCGTGGACGGTGACCGGTTCCCCGGTCACCGTGACGCCCTCGACGACCGCGTGGTCGTACCGTTCCGTACCCGCCTCCAGGCCGGGCAGCGACAGACAGCCCTCCGGGCCGCGCAGCACCACCCCGTCCGTCTCGACCAGCCGCGGGTTCACCACATGGCCCCGGTGCCTGACGTCCTCGTCGTCCGGGCAGTCGTAGACGAAGACCCGCAGCGGCTCGCCGATCTGGTTGGCGGCCAGGCCCACGCCCTGCGCCGCGTACATCGTCGCGAACAAGTCCTCCACCAGACGGCCGAGTTGCGGGCCGAACTCGGTGACCTCCCGACAGGGCGCGTGCAGCACCGGATCGCCGAGCAGGGTGAGGGGGCGCACGCGTCCGTGGACGCCGGGGATGGAGCCGTGTCGCATGGCGGCAAGAGTACGGTCCTTCCAGCAGCGCCCGTCTCACGATGGTGCCGCGGTTCTGGAGTGCGAATGGATCTCGATAGGCTGAGGTCTCACCACGTGGCCGTCAGGCACGGACGCGGCGCGTACGCAAGGAGGATCGAGAACTGATGGCAGGCAACTCGGACCCGCTCTCGCCACGGGCCAAGCTGGCCGTGACCGCGGGCAAGGCGGTCGCAGCGGCATCCCGCGCCGCCGGGCGCGGCAGCGGGTCGGTGATCGGCGGCCGGGTGGCACTCAAGCTCGACCCCGATCTCCTCGCCCGGCTCGCGCAGAACCTGGACTGCGTCCTGGTCTCGGCGACCAACGGCAAGACCACCACGACCCGGCTCATCGCGGAGGCGCTCCGGGCCGCGGGACCGGTCGTCTCCAACGCGCTCGGCGCCAACATGCCGGCCGGCATCACCTCGGCGCTCGCCGGCGGCTCGGACGCGAAGTTCGGCGTCATCGAGGTCGACGAGAAGTACCTGGCCGGTGTCGCCCGGGACACCGACCCGAAGTGCATCGCCCTGCTCAACCTCTCCCGCGACCAGCTCGACCGCGCCGCCGAGACCCGGATGCTCGCGGAGAACTGGCGCGAGGGCCTGACCGGCTCCAAGGCCGTCATCGTCGCCAACGCCGACGACCCGCTGGTGGTGTGGGCCGCCTCCTCCTCCCCCAACGTGATCTGGGTCGCCGCCGGCCAGATGTGGAAGGACGACGCCTGGTCCTGCCCGTCGTGCGGCGGTGTGATGCAGCGTCCGGGCGACGACTGGTTCTGCGGCGAGTGCGGCTTCCGCCGGCCGACCCCGAGCTGGGCGCTCTCCGGCGACCACGTGCTCGATCCGCACGGCTCCGCCTGGCCGATCCACCTCCAGCTGCCGGGCCGCGCCAACAAGGCCAACGCCGCGAGCTCCGCCGCCGTCGCCGCCGTCTTCGGGGTGCCGCCGCAGGTCGCGCTGGAGCGCATGTACCAGGTGCAGGCCGTGGCCGGCCGCTACGACGTGGTCCAGTTCGAGGGCCGTGATCTGCGTCTGCTGCTCGCCAAGAACCCCGCGGGCTGGCTCGAGACGTTCTCACTGATCGATCCGCCGCCGACCCCGGTGATCCTTTCGGTGAACGCCCGCTCCGCCGACGGCACCGACACCTCCTGGCTGTGGGACGTGGACTACACGCGGCTCACCGGCCACCCGATCTGCGTCGTCGGCGACCGGAAGCTGGACCTGGCGGTGCGGCTGGAGGTCGCCAACCAGCAGTTCCAGGTCTGCGAGAACCTCGACCAGGCGGTCCAGCTGTGCCCGCCGGGACGGATCGAGGTCATCGCCAACTACACCGCGTTCCAGGACCTGCGCCGCCGCGTCGGCAACTGACCACCACACCTCAGGGGACTTGAAGTGAGCGACAACCAGCTGCGGGTCGTCTGGATCTACCCGGACCTGCTCAGCACGTACGGCGACCAGGGCAACGTGCTCGTCGTGGAGCGCCGGGCGCGGCAGCGCGGCCTGGACGTGGCACGGCTCGACGTACGCAGCGACCAGCCGATCCCGACCTCCGGCGACATCTACCTGATCGGCGGCGGCGAGGACCGCCCGCAGCGGCTGGCCGCCGAGCGGCTGCGCCGGGACGGCGGTCTGCACCGCGCGGTGGAGAACGGCGCGATCGTGTTCTCGGTGTGCGCCGGCTACCAGATCCTCGGCCATGAGTTCATCAACGACCTCGGCCAGCGCGAGCCGGGTCTCGGACTGCTCGACGTGGTCTCGGTGCGCGGTGAGGGCGCCCGGTGCGTGGGCGACGTGCTGGCGGACATCAGCCCGCAACTCGGCCTGCCCCCGCTGACCGGGTTCGAGAACCACCAGGGCGTCACCCACCTGGGTCCCACGGCCCGCCCGTTCGCCCAGGTCCGCTTCGGCAACGGCAACGGCACGGGGGACGGCACGGAGGGCGCGTTCAACGACACCGTGTTCGGCACGTACATGCACGGTCCCGTGCTGGCCCGCAACCCCCAGATCGCGGACCTGCTGCTGAAGCTGGCGCTCGATGTCAACGCGCTGCCGCCGACCGACGACCGCTGGTACGAGGCGCTGCGCAACGAGCGCATCGCGGCAGCGCAGCAGCCCGCCTGAGGCGTCCGGAGCACGGGACACCCCGGCCGCCGGGCGGGCCCGGACGGGCCCGTCTGACGGCTGCTCCGCACAGGTGAGCGGGGTCGTCCAGCAGGCGGACGCCAGGTGCGGTCCCGCCCCCCGAAGCCGCTAGGGTGGCGGGGATCGAGCCGGACAGCGCGGTCCGGTCCCGGCCCACATCGAGAAGGTTGTTTCGGGCTATGCGCATTGGTGTCCTCACGTCCGGCGGCGACTGCCCCGGCCTGAACGCCGTCATCCGGTCCGTCGTGCACCGCGCCGTCGTCGACCACGGCGACGAGGTCATCGGCTTCCGGGACGGGTGGAAGGGCCTCCTGGAGTGCGACTACCTCAAGCTCGACCTCGACGCGGTGAGCGGCATCCTCGCCCGCGGCGGCACCATCCTCGGCTCCTCCCGGGTGCGCCCCGAGCATCTGCGGGACGGTGTGGAGCGGGCCAAGGGGCACGTCCAGGAGCTCGGCCTCGACGCCATCATCCCGATCGGCGGCGAGGGCACGCTCAAGGCGGCCCGGCTGCTCTCCGACAACGGCCTGCCGATAGTCGGTGTGCCGAAGACCATCGACAACGACATCGCCGTCACCGACGTCACCTTCGGTTTCGACACCGCCGTCGGGGTGGCGACCGAGGCCCTGGACCGGCTGAAGACCACCGCCGAGTCCCATCAGCGGGTGCTGATCGTCGAGGTCATGGGCCGTCACACCGGCTGGATCGCGCTGCACTCCGGGATGGCGGCCGGCGCGCACGCCATCGTCGTGCCCGAACGGCCCTTCGACATCGACGAGCTGACCGCGAAGGTCGGCGAGCGGTTCTCGGCCGGGAAGCGGTTCGCGATCGTCGTCGCGGCGGAGGGAGCCAAGCCGAAGGCCGGCACCATGGACTTCGACGAGGGCGGCAAGGACATGTACGGCCACGAACGGTTCGCCGGTATCGCCCGGCAGCTCTCGCTGGAGCTGGAGTCGCGGCTCGGCAAGGAGGCACGGCCGGTGATCCTCGGTCATGTGCAGCGCGGCGGGACGCCCACGGCGTACGACCGCGTGCTCGCCACCCGGTTCGGGTGGCACGCGGTGGAGGCGGTACACCGGGGCGAGTTCGGACGGATGACCGCGCTGCGGGGCACCGACATCGTGATGGTGTCCCTCGCGGAGGCGGTGGAGACGCTGAAGACGGTGCCGGAAGCGCGGTACGCGGAGGCGGAGTGCGTGCTGTGAGCGTGCGGCGCCGGTGAGAACTCTCCGAGACGGGTTCACTGCGGTCTGCGGGCCGTAGGGGGCTTGTCGCGCAGTTCCCCGCGCCCCTGAGGGTGTCCCGCCGACCCCGGTCACAGGTGTGGCCGGGGTCGGCCGTACCCTGTGTGCGGACAGACCGCGTACAACCCCCACGAACTGGAGCCGGCGGATGGATCACAGCGGGCACGGCATGACCATGGATCTGCCGCCGTTCACGCTGGGGCGAGCGCTCGCCTGGTCGGCGGATCCCTTCTTCCTCCTCGCCTGTCTGCTCGGGCTGGCGCTGTACGGCTGGGGCGTGGTCCGGCTGGCGCGGCGCGGTGACAAGTGGCCGGTGGGGCGCACCGTGGCGTTCGTCGCCGGTGTGCTGAGCATCGGGCTCATGATGTGCACCAAGCTGAACGACTACGGCATGGTCATGTTCAGCGTGCACATGGTGCAGCACATGGTGATCAGCATGGTGTCGCCGATCCTGATCCTGCTCGGTGCCCCGATCACGCTGGCGCTGCGCGCCCTGCCGCCGGCCGCGCGCGGCCGCAAGGGGCCGCGCGAGCTGCTGCTGATGCTCCTGCACAGCCGTTACATGCGGCTCATCACCCACCCGGTGTTCACCATTCCGCTGTTCATCGCAAGCCTGTACGGCCTGTACTTCACCCCGCTGTTCGACTTCCTGATGGGCTCCAGGGTGGGGCACGTCGCGATGATGGTGCATTTCCTCGCCGTCGGGCTGGTCTTCTTCTGGCCGATCATGGGCGTGGACCCGGGCCCCCACCGGCCGGGCTATCTGATGCGCATGCTGGAACTCTTCGCGGGCATGCCGTTCCACGCGTTCTTCGGTATCGCGCTGATGATGGCGTCGACGCCGATGGTCACGACGTTCGAGAACCCGCCCGCCTCACTCGCCGTCGACGCGCTGTCCGACCAGAACGCGGCCGGCGGCATCGCCTGGGCGTTCAGCGAGGTTCCCTCCGTCCTGGTGCTGATCGCGCTGCTGTTCCAGTGGTACGCCTCCGACCAGCGGCAGGCGAAGCGCCAGGACCGCGCGGCGGACCGGGACGGAGACAAGGAACTCGAGGCGTACAACGCCTATCTGGCCTCACTGCACGCACAGCGGAACTGAATTCACCGATTTCCCCGTCCCCTTGAACGGGCGAATTCCTCCAGTAGCATGATGCGCCAGGGGGAACCGCCGAGGGGGAGCGGTCATGAGATGTCGCACGCACACGCATGGGGCGGGAAAAGAAACTCGATCACACATAGGGAATGACTGTTCCCTTTTCTTCGTCACTCCAGAACGTATTGGCGATCGCGCGCGGAATTACGCCGCGGCCAGGCTCCCTTTCCGGTGGGAGTGACCGGATGCCGTCAGGATCACCGACACCGGGAGTGGGCAGGGTGATCGCCGGCCGCTATCTGCTGCTGCGGCGGCTGGGCGGCGGTGGTATGGGGCATGTGTGGCTCGCGCATGACCAGCGGCTCGCCTGCGAGGTCGCCCTGAAGGAGATCGTGTTCGGCGATCCGGCCGAGCCCGGCCAGGAGCGGGCGGCCCGGGTCGCCCGGGCCCGCGCGGAGGCCCGGCACGCGGCCGGTCTGCGCGGTCACCCCCATGTGGTGACCGTGCACGACGTCCTGGAGCACGAAGGGCTGCCCTGGATCGTCATGGAGTACCTCGCGGGCGCCGTCGACCTGCGCGGGCGGCTCACCCGCGGCGGCCCCCTCGCCCCCGCCGAGTGCGCCCGGATCGGGCTGGCCGTGCTGGACGCGCTGACGGCCGGGCACGAGCGGGGGGTGATGCACCGGGACGTGAAACCGGCGAACATCCTGCTCGCGCCCGACCGCACCGGTTCGCCGCACGGGCGGGTGCTGCTCACCGACTACGGCATCTCCGTGCAGCCGGACACCGGGGAGACGCGGTACACCGTGGCCTCCGCGCTGGTCGGCACCGCCGGCTATCTGGCACCGGAGCGGGCGACCGGCGGTCCGCCGACTCCCGCGGCGGATCTGTTCTCGCTCGGCTGCACGCTCTACCACGCGGTGGAGGGCCGCGGGCCCTTCGACCGGGAGTCCCCGCTGGCGTCGGTGACCGCCGTCGTCATGGACGATCCGCGTGCGCCGGTACGGGCGGGCGCGCTGGAGCCGGTGCTGCGGAAGCTGCTCGCCAAGGATCCCGGGCTGCGGGCGAGCGCGCCGGAGGTGGAGGCCGAGCTGGCCCGGATCGTGACGCCCCAGTCGGAGGCGTACCCGCGGACGCGGGCCGACCTCGGCTCCCGGCCGCCGTGGGACGCCCCGCCGCCTCCCGTGCCCGAGGCGGACCGGCACGGACGGTCCGGCGCCGGTCACCGCCGCAGCTCCCGCCCGCACGCCGTGCGCGCGCTGCTCGCGGGCGTGCTGGGCACGGTGCTGGCCCTGGGCGGGGCCTGGTACGCGCTGGCCGACCGGGAGGCCGGCGCCGACGGGAGCGTGCTGCCGTACGGCGAGGCGGTCGGGCTGGTGGAGCCGTTGCGGGAGGGCGACTGTGTGCGGGCCGACTGGCCCGGCGGCACCCGGTTCACCGGCACCCCCCGGCTGACCGTCGACCCGACCTGCTCCGACGCGGCTCCCGACGGGCAGGTGATGGCGTCGGTGACGGCCGCGTCGGACGACGAGGCTCGGGAGCGGGGCCCGGCCCTGTGCGAGGAGCGGACCCGGGAGCTGCGCGGCCGGCTGGCCGACGTCCGGGGGCTGGCCGTCGTACCGGCGCCGGGCGGGTTCGAGGCGGCCGGGCGGCGTACCGCGTGTCTGGTGCTGGGGGCGCACGGTCCGGTGTACGGGCCGCTCGGGGACCGGCGCCGTCCCGGGACGGTGTTCGCCGACACGGCGACGATGCAGCGGCGGGACTGTCTGGACGTGCTCGCCCGCCGGGAGGCGCGGCTGGTGTCGTGCGACGGGACGTACGACGAGCAGGTGCTCGGGTTCGCCCGGCTGGGCAGGGACGTCACGCCCGCCGAGGCGCGCACCGGGTCGGATGCGGTGTGTGCGCGCGAGGTTCCGCCGCGTGACTACGGCTTCGACCCGTCGGTCCACGAGGCCGGGTCGTGGGTGGGCGAGAGGTCCTGGAAATCGGGCACACATGTGGTTGTGTGCACCGTGAGGAGGCAGAACGGGGGCACCATGGAGGGAACCGAATGAGGAGGGTGTTGCGATGCCCGGTACCACGAACGGTTCGACGTCGACGAAGACCATGGGAGTGCTCACCGTAGGCGCGCTGGTCGCTGTGACGGCCTACACGGTGGCGCTCGGCAGCAACGGCTGGCTGTGGTTCGGCTGGGTGGTCCTGGGTCTGATCACTCTCGGGATGGTCGCCACCCGCAGCACCTGAGGGGCGTGCGGGGCGGACCTCACCTCGGGGTGAGCCGCCCCGCCAGGTGCACGCCCGGCTGGTACTTCGGCAGCCGGACGGTGATCTTCATGCCCGCGCCCACCGCCGTCTCGATGACGAGGCCGTGGTCGTCGCCGTAGACCTGGCGGAGCCGGTCGTCGACGTTGGACAGTCCGATGCCGCCGGTGGGGCTGGCCTCGTGAGCGAGGATGCGGCGCAGCAGACCGGGGTCCATGCCTGCGCCGTCGTCCTCGATGACGACGAGGGCCTCGGCACCGGCGTCCTGTGCGGTGATCTGGATGTGGCAGGTGTCGGCCTTGCCCTCGAGGCCGTGCTTGACGGCGTTCTCCACCAGCGGTTGGAGGCAGAGGAAGGGCAGCGCGACCGGCAGCACCTCGGGGGCGATCTGCAGGGTGACGGCGAGGCGGTCGCCGAAGCGTGCCCGGACCAGCGCCAGGTAATGGTCGATGGCGTGCAGTTCGTCGGCGAGGGTGGTGAAGTCGCCGTGCCGGCGGAACGAGTAGCGGGTGAAGTCGGCGAACTCCAGCAGCAGTTCACGGGCGCGCTCGGGGTCGGTGCGTACGAACGAGGCGATCACGGCGAGCGAGTTGAAGATGAAGTGCGGGGAGATCTGCGCCCGCAGCGCCCTGATCTCCGCCTCGATGAGACGCGTCCGGGACCGGTCGAGGTCGGCCAGTTCGAGCTGGACGGAGACCCAGCGGGCGACCTCCCCGGCGGCCCGGACCAGGACGGCGGACTCGCGGGGCGCGCAGGCGACGAGGGCACCGTGCACCCGGTCGTCGACGGTCAGCGGGGCCACCACGGCCCAGCGCACCGCGCAGTCGGGGGTGTCGCAGGTGAGCGGGAAGGCCTCCCCCCGGCCGGTGTCGAGGGGGCCGGTGAGCCGCTCCATGATCTCGGTGCGGTGGTGGGCGCCGGCGCCGTCCCAGACGAGGACCTGTTCGCGGTCGGTGAGGCACAGGGCGTCCGTGCCCAGCAGGGAGCGCAGCTTGCGGGCGGATTTCCCGGCGGTCTCCTCGGTCAGGCCCGCGCGCAGCGGCGGGGTGGCCAGGGAGGCGGTGTGCAGGGTCTCGAAGGTGGCGTGCTCGACGGGTGTGCCGAGTCCGGCGAGGCTGGCGGGCCGTGCGGTGCGCCGGCCGATCCAGAACCCTGCCGCCAGCAGGGGCAGTACGGCGACGAGCAGGCCGGCGAGGAAGCCGCTCATGCGGACACCTCCGTACGCAGTTCCTCGGGGAGGTGGAAGCGGGCCAGTACGGCCGCCGTCCCGGGCGGCACCCGGCCGGGGGTGGCCAGGGACACCAGGATCATGGTGAGGAAGCCCAGCGGCACCGACCAGAGCGCGGGCCAGGCGAGCAGGGCGTGCCAGGGCCCCGCGCCCGGGTAGCCGGCCATGGTCGCGGCGACCGCGAGGAACGCGGAGCCGCCGCCCACCAGCATCCCGGCCGCCGCGCCCGGCGGGGTCAGCCGGCGCCACCAGATGCCGAGGACGAGCAGCGGGCAGAACGAGGACGCCGACACGGCGAAGGCCAGCCCCACGGCGTCGGCCACGGGCAGCCCGCCGACCAGGACGCTCGCTGCGAGCGGGACGGCCATCGCGAGCACGGTGCCGAGCCGGAAGTGCCGTACGCCGCGTGAGGGGAGCACGTCCTGGGTGAGCACCCCGGCGACGGCCATGGTGAGTCCGGAGGCCGTCGACAGGAACGCCGCGAAGGCGCCTCCTGCGACCAGGGCGCCGAGGAGGTCGCCGCCCACTCCCCCGATCATCCGGCCGGGCAGCAGCAGGACGGCGGCGTCGGCGTCGCCGGTGAGGGTCAGCTCGGGGGCGTACAGCCGGCCGAGGGCGCCGTAGACCGGCGGGAGGAGGTAGAAGGCGCCGATCAGGCCGAGGACGGCGACGGTGGTGCGGCGGGCGGCCACGCCGTGCGGGCTGGTGTAGAAGCGGACGACCACGTGCGGCAGGCCCATGGTGCCGAAGAAGGTCGCGAGGATCAGCCCGTAGGTGGCGTACAGCGGGCGCTCCTCCCGTGACTCGGCCCGGGAGGGCGACAGGGCGTCGTCGCCGTCGCGCCCGGCGGCGGGGACCTCCGCGCCCTCGGCGAAGGTGAGCCGGGTGCCGCCGTCGATGCGGTGGGTGCCCGCGGACAGGCCGACCTCGGCGCCGTCGTGCGCGCGGCCGTCGACGGTGCCGTCCACCGTGACGGTGAGCGGCCGGTCGAGCCGCAGGTGCAGGGAGTCGTCGATGGTGACCACCCGTTGTTCGCGGAAGGCGGCCGGTTCGTCGAAGGCGTGGCTGGGTGCGCCGTCGCTCTGCCAGGCGAGCACGAGGAAGAGGGCGGGGACGAGCAGGGCGGTGAGCTTCAGCCAGTACTGGAAGGCCTGGACGAAGGTGATGCTGCGCATGCCGCCCGCGGCGACGATGACGGTCACCACGACGGCGACGATCACCGCGCCGAGCCAGTCGGGTGAACCGGTGAGCACGGTCAGGGTGAGCCCGGCGCCCTGGAGCTGGGGAAGCAGATACAGCCAGCCGACACCGACGACCAGGGCACCGGCGAGGCGCCGCACCAGGTGGGAGGCGAGCCGCGCCTCGGCGAAGTCGGGCAGCGTGTAGGCGCCGGAGCGGCGCAGCGGGGCGGCGACGAACAGCAGCAGCACCAGATAGCCGGCGGTGTAGCCGACCGGGTACCAGAGCATGTCCGGGCCCTGCACGAGGACGAGCCCCGCGATGCCCAGGAAGGACGCCGCGGAGAGGTACTCCCCGCTGATGGCGGCGGCGTTGAGGCGGGGGCCTACGGTGCGGGAGGCGACGTAGAAGTCGGAGGTGGTGCGGGATATGCGCAGGCCGAAGGCGCCGACGAGGACGGTCGCCAGGGCGACGAGCGCGACGGCGGTGACGGCGTAGGCGGAGTTCACGGGTGCGGGCTCTCCGGTCTCAGCGGTCCTCGACGAGCCGCACGAAGTCGCGTTCGTTGCGTTCGGCGCGGCGTACGTACCAGCGGGCGAGCAGTACCAGCGGAGGGTAGAGGCCGAAGCCGAGCACCGCCCACTCCAGCCGGCGGGCGTCCGGGGCGGCGGCGAAGACCAGTGGGAGCGGGCCGATGAGCAGGGCGAGGACGGCGAACACCACCAGTCCGGTGCGCAGCTGGATGCGCATCAGGGAACGGACGTAGGTGTGGCCGAGGGTGGTCTGCTCGTCGATCTCCGTGCGCGGGCGGTAGTAGCCGGAGGTCCGGCGGGTGCGCCGGGGCGGACCGGTGACGACCACGCGGCGTTCGGTCGGGTCCTGGGGCATGTGGTGCTCCCCCTGTCTAGCTCGTGGTCCGGCGCATCAGCAGGTCCCGCAGTTCGCGGGCGTGGCGCCTGCTGACCTGGAGTTCCTCGGAGCCGATCAGGACGCTCACGGTGCCCGCGTCGAGCCGGAGCTCGCCGATGTGGCGCAGGGCGACCAGATGGCGGCGGTGGATGCGGACGAAACCGCGGGAGCGCCAGCGCTCCTCCAGCGTGGACAGCGGGATCCGTACGAGGTGGCTGCCCCGGTCGGTGTGGAGCCGGGCGTAGTCGCCCTGGGCCTCGACGTGGGTGATGTCGTCCACGGCGACGAAGCGGGTGACACCGCCGAGCTCGACGGCTATGTGGTCGGGGTCGGGCTCGTGCACGGGGATGCGCGGGGCGGCCTCACGCGGGGTGGTGCCGCGCTGGGCGGCGGCCCGGCGCACGGCTTCGGCCAGGCGTTCCTTGCGCACGGGTTTCAGCACGTAGTCCACGGCCTTGAGGTCGAAGGCCTGGACGGCGAAGTCCTCGTGGGCGGTGACGAACACGATCAGCGGTGGCCGGGCGAACCCGCTGAGCAGCCGGGCGAGGTCGAGGCCGTCGAGCCCGGGCATCTGGATGTCGAGGAAGACGACGTCGATCGCCTCGGGCCCGTCGGGGCCCGACTCCAGGGCGCGGTTGATGCGGCGCAACGCCTCGGTGGCGTCCCCCGCGCCCTCGGCGCTGCCGATGCGCGGGTCCGCGTGCAGCAGGTACAGCAGTTCCTCCAGCGAGGGGCGTTCGTCGTCGACGGCGAGGGCGCGCAGCATGAAGGTGGAGTGTAGGGGTGATTTCCGCGTCTGGACACGTGCCGGACGTGGGCGTCCCTGTCGTGGGCGCCGGTACGCGGGGCCCGTCGGCGCCGCTGGATACAGTGCCCGCATGAACAGCAGGCCCGCTCCGTTCGACGCGCTCGACCGGAAGATCGTCACGGCTCTCATGGCGAACGCGAGGACGTCCTTCGCGGAGATCGGCGCGGCCGTCGGGCTGTCGTCGACGGCGGTCAAGCGCCGGGTGGACCGACTGCGCGAGACCGGGGTGATCACGGGGTTCACTGCCACAGTGCGGCCGTCGGCGCTGGGCTGGCGCACGGAGGCGTATGTCGAGGTGTACTGCGAGGGGGCGGCGCCGCCCCGGCGGCTGGCGGAGGTGGTGCGCAACCATCCGGAGATCGCCGCGGCGATGACCGTGACCGGGGGCGCGGACGCGCTGCTGCACGTACGGGCGCGGGACGTGGAGCACTTCGAGGAGGTGCTGGAACGGATCCGCCAGGAGCCGTTCATCCGCAAGACGATCAGCGTGATGGTGCTGTCCCATCTGCTGCCGGACAGTCCTGAGGCGGGAGTGAGCCAGCCCGCTCCGGACAGCGCACCAGACGTGCGCTGAGCGGACGGAACACGCAGTGATCCTGCGCGAACACGCAGCTCTTGTTCCTTGTCGTCCGTCGAGGTCGGTTCCTACCGTGGAGACACCCCTGTCGGCACCGCATGGAAGCGGAGGAACCCCTCTGTGCCCGGATCCCGTGTGGCGCGCCGACGGCGATACCTCGTCTGCGAACCCAGACACTTCGCCGTCCGGTACGCGATCAACCCCTGGATGCACCCCGACCGTCCCGTCGACGTCTCCCTCGCCCAGCGCCAGTGGCGGACGCTGATCGGCGCCTACCGCGACCACGGACATACCGTGGAGACCGTGAAGCCGGAGCCCGGACTGCCCGACATGGTGTTCGCCGCGAACGCGGCGGTCGTCGTGGAGGGCCGTGTCTTCGGCTCCCTCTTCTCCGCGCCCGAACGGCGTCCGGAGTCCGTGCCCTACGAGGCCTGGTTCAAGTCGGAGGGCTTCGACGTCCAGCACCCCGAGTCGGTGTGCGAGGGCGAGGGCGACCTGGTGCCCGCCGGGCGCTGGATCCTCGCCGGCACCGGGTTCCGCACCACCCCGGAGGCGCACCGCGAGGTGCAGGAGTTCTTCGGTGTGCCCGTGATCGGGCTGAGGCTGGTGGACCCGTACTTCTACCACCTGGACACGGCGCTGTTCGTCCTCGACGACGAGAATGTCGCCTACTACCCGGAGGCGTTCTCGCCGGGCAGCCGCGAGGTGCTCGCCCGGCTGTACCCGGACGCGGTGATCGCCACCCGTGAGGACGCGACGGCGTTCGGTCTGAACTCCGTCTCCGACGGGCGCCATGTGTTCATCTCGCCGGAGGCGACGGCCCTCGCCGACCGGCTCGCCGACCGCGGTTACGTTCCCGTCCCCGTCGACCTGTCCGAGTTCCGCAAGGCGGGCGGGGGCATCAAGTGCTGCACTCAGGAGATCCGCTCATGACCTCTGTCGTCCCCGCGCGTACGTCCGCCGAACTGATCGGCGCGGAGGAGCCCGTCCTCGCGCACAACTACCACCCGCTGCCCGTGGTCGTCTCCCGCGCGGAGGGCGCCTGGGTGGAGGACGTGGAGGGCCGGCGGTATCTCGACATGCTGGCCGGCTACTCGGCGCTCAACTTCGGCCACCGGCACCCCGCGCTCGTCGAGGCGGCGCACCGCCAGCTGGACCGGCTCACCCTCACCTCGCGCGCGTTCCACAACGACCGCCTCGCGGAGTTCGCCGAGCGGCTGGCCGCGCTGACCGGGCTG
Organism: Streptomyces malachitofuscus; assembly: GCF_055571035.1. Taxonomy (NCBI): domain Bacteria; kingdom Bacillati; phylum Actinomycetota; class Actinomycetes; order Kitasatosporales; family Streptomycetaceae; genus Streptomyces; species Streptomyces malachitofuscus. The sequence goes on from NZ_JBVIGA010000009.1 coordinate 144,421, forward strand.
GACATGGTGCTGCCGATGAACACCGGCGCCGAGGCCGTCGAGAGCGGTGTGAAGGTGGCCCGCAAGTGGGCCTACGACGTGAAGGGCGTCCCGGCCGACCGGGCGACGATCGTGGTGGCCGCGGACAACTTCCACGGCCGGACGACGACGATCGTGAGCTTCTCGACGGACGAGGTGGCCCGCGCCGGGTTCGGCCCCTTCACCCCGGGTTTCCGGGTGGTGCCGTACAACGATCTCGCCGCGCTGGAGGAAGCGGTCGACGAGACGACGGCGGCGGTGCTGATCGAGCCGGTCCAGGGCGAGGCGGGCGTGATCGTCCCGGACGACGGTTACCTCGCCGGGGTGCGCGAGCTGACCCGCCGCAAGGGGTGCCTTTTCGTCGCCGACGAGATCCAGTCGGGCCTGGGCCGCACCGGTCGTACGCTCGCCGTGGAGCACGAGTCGGTGGTCCCGGACGTGGTCCTGCTCGGGAAGGCGCTGGGCGGCGGCATCGTCCCGGTGTCGGCGGTGGTGGCCCGGCGGGAGGTGCTCCAGGTGCTGCACCCCGGAGAGCACGGGTCGACCTTCGGCGGCAATCCGCTGGCGGCGGCGGTCGGCACCGCGGTCGTGGAGCTGCTGGAGACCGGTGAGTTCCAGCGGCGGGCGACGGAGCTGGGCGAGGTGCTGCGCGAGGGCCTGGAGTCGCTGGAGGGCAAGGGCGTCGTCGGCTTCCGCTCCCGGGGCCTGTGGGCCGGCGTGGACGTCGACCCCGCGATCGGCACCGGGCGCGAGGTCAGCGAGCGCCTGATGCGGGAGGGCATCCTGGTCAAGGACACCCACGGCTCCACCATCCGGCTGGCCCCGCCGCTGACCATCACGGCGGAGGAACTCCAGGGCGCCCTGCGCACGCTGGAGAAGGTACTCACCGGAGCCGCCTGAGAGACGGCCGGAGACACCCGCCCCCGTTCGCCGGGGGCGGGTGCACTCCTCCCCCACGTCCGGAGAGCCCCGCCCCCCGTCGAGGGTGAAGATGGGGACAAGAGGTGGTAGACCACTCTCAGCGACAGAGAGGTCGGCCGTGGGCGGACACCAGGAGCAGAACGTGGCCCGGCAGGGGTTCGACGTGGCCGACGCCGCTCCGCTGCTGCTCGATCCGCACGGCATGGTGTCGGGCTGGACCTCTCGCGCCGAGCGGCTGCTGGGATACGGCGCGCAGGCGGTGGTGGGCCGGAAGTTCGCCGAGCTGCTGCTCCCCGACGACGCCGAACGGGTTCCGGACCTGGTCGAGCGGTGCCGTTCCGACGGGAGCTGGGTGGGGCTGATGACGGCCCTGCACCGGGAAGGACACCCGGTCGCCGTGATGGTGCGGGTCACGGCGACCGTGGAGCCGCATGGCCGTACGTCGCTGCTGGTCCTGCTGTCCGAGCTGGCCGGTGCCGCCGGCTGGAGCATGAGCCGCGGCGTGCTGGAGCAGATGGTCACCGGGACGTCCATCGGCATCGCGATCGTGGACACGGATCTGCGCTTCGTGTGGTCCAACGCCGCGCTGGAGCAGTTCGGCGGCGGACCGGCCGAGCGGCGGCTGGGTCTGCGGTTCGCCGACATCCAGCCGGGCCTGAACGCCGATGCCGTCGAGGCGCAGATGCGGCATGTGCTGGAAACCGGCGAACAGGTGGTCGGCTACGAGCACGTCGGCCGCGTACGGTCGGCACCGCTGCGCGAGACCGCGCACATGCTGTCGTTCACCCGCCTCGACGACGAGCGGGGCCACCCGATGGGCGTGTACTACACCGTCGTGGACGTCACCGAACGGCACCGCGCCCGGCAGCGCCTCGCCCTGCTCGACCGGGCCGGCGAGCACATCGGCCGGACCCTCGACATCATGACCACCGCACAGGAACTGGCGGAGATCGCCGTCCCGGGGCTCGCGGACTTCGTCACCGTGGACCTGCTGGAGACGGTCCTGCGGGGCGCCGAACTCCCGCCGGGGCCGCTCAGCGACTCCGCCCGGGTGCTCCTGCGCCGCGCGGGCCACCTCTCGCTGTACGAGGACCTGCCGCGGACGGCCGTGGACGCCGGCGCGGTCGTGACCTACCTGGCCGACTCCCCGCCCGTGCGGTGTCTGACCACCGGCCGGTCCTGGCGTTGGAACAGCTCGACCCGCTCGCCCTGGAGTGGGCCGAGGGCACTCCGGGCGCCCGGGAGTCCACGTTCCTGGAGCTGGGGCTGCAGAGCGTGATGATCGTCCCGATCCGGGCCCGGGGCGTCACTCTGGGTGTCACCACGTTCTTCCGTCGCCGCCGCCAGAACGCGTTCGACGCCGATGACCTCAGTCTGGCCGAGGACCTCGTCTCCCGCGCCGCCGTCTGCGTGGACAACGCCCGGCGCTACACCAGGGAGCGGGACGCCGCGCTCGTCCTCCAGCGCAGTCTGCTCCCTCGCCGGCTGCCCGAGCAGGACGCCGTCGAGGTGGCCGCCTGCTACCGCCCGGCCGACGAGCTGACGGGGCTGGGCGGCGACTGGTACGACCTCATCCTGCTGTCGGGTGCCCGCGTCGCCCTGGTCGTGGGCGAGGTACCGGGGCACGGCATCGACGCCGCCGCGGCCATGGGGCGGCTGCGCACCGCCGTACGGACACTGGCCGCGATCGATCTGCCGCCCGAGGAGGTGCTGGCGCATCTGGACGACCTCGCCTCCCGGGCGGCGGGGGACGAAGGCGACGGGGAGCCCGGCGAAACGCCCGGCAGGTCCCTCGGTTCCGGCTGCCTGTACGTCGTCTACGACCCGGTGGACGGTCACTGCACGATGGCCGCCGCCGGTCATCCCGCGCCCGCCGTGGTGGCGCCGGACGGCACGGTCGCCTTCGTGGACCTGCCACAGGGCCCGGCGCTCGGTGTCGGCGGTCCGCCGTTCGAGGCGGTGGAGATGACGCTGGCCGAGGGCAGCACGCTCGCCCTGCACACGGACGGTCTGCTGGCCCGGGAAGGGCCCCCGGCCGCCGAACCGGACCGGGAGCCGCTGCGGCAGGCGCTGGCGAGGGCGCCGGCCTCACTGGAGGTGAGCTGCAGGGCCGTCGTCGACGCGCTGGTGCCGGCCCGCCCGTACGACGACGTGGCCCTGCTGATGGCACGTACCCGACGTCTCGACCCGGAGCAGGTCGCGGTCTGGGACCTGCCGGCGGATCCGGCCGTGGTGGCCGAGGCCCGCAGGACCACCAGCCGGCAACTGGCCCGCTGGGGGCTGGACGAGCTGGTCTTCACCACGGAGCTGGTCGTCAGCGAACTGGTCACCAACGCCATCCGGCACGCCGCCGGGCCGGTCAGGCTGCGACTGATCCGTGAGCGCGCGCTGGTGTGCGAGGTGCACGACGGCGGCGCCACCGCGCCGCATCTACGGCATCCCCGCGCGATGGACGAGGGCGGGCGCGGACTGCTGCTGGTCTCCCAGCTGGCCCAGCGGTGGGGTACCCGGTTCGTGCCCGAGGGGAAGATCATCTGGGCGGAGCAGTCCCTGACCGCACCGCCGGGATGAGGGGCCCGCGCTCAGTCGCCGGGCGGGGAACCGGGGCGGGTGCCGTCGAGCCGTTCCGTCCGTTCCACGTTGCGACGGTCCTCGGGGTCGTCGCTGGGCGACGCCGTGAACCAGGCGTCGAGGATCTCCCTGAGCAGCGGGGCGGACGTCAGCCGCAGGCTGAGCGCCAGGACGTTGGCGTCGTTCCAGCGGCGCGCGCCATCCGCCGTGTAGGCGTCCGTGCACAGGGCGGCCCGTACGCCCGGCACCTTGTTCGCGGCGATCGAGGCGCCCGTACCGGTCCAGCAGCACACCACCGCCTGGTCGGCCGACCCGTCGGAGACCTCGCGGGCCGCCGCCTCGGAGCAGACCGCCCACTGCGGGTCGTCCCCGGGGCGCAGCGCCCCGTGCGCGCGTACCTCGTGGCCGCGGTCGCGCAGTTCGGCGAGGAGAGCGCGGGCCACGGGTTCGTCCATGTCGGAGGAGACGGAGATCCGCATGCTGCGGAGCCTACTCCCCGCGGTGCGCGACCCGGCGGGCGCAGCCGTCCGGCCCGGGTGGTTCCGGGCGCGTCGAACGTGGTGCCGGGCCGCACCCTCCGGTCCTAGACTGACATCTCACGACGTGCCGGACGACCTGCTGGAACGCGGCGGCACTGCCCGTTCGCCGGAGTCGAGGAGCGTGCTTTTGTTCTATTATCTGCTCAAGTATGTGCTACTGGGCCCGCTGCTGAGACTGGTCTTCCGGCCGCGAATACAGGGCCTGGAGCACGTTCCGGCGTCCGGCGCCGCCATCGTCGCGGGGAACCATCTGTCCTTCTCGGACCACTTCCTGATGCCGGCCGTACTCAAACGACGCATCACCTTTCTCGCCAAGGCCGAGTACTTCACCGGCCCCGGACTCAAGGGCCGGCTGACGGCGTTCTTCTTCCACAGCGCGGGCCAGATTCCCGTCGACCGCTCCGGCAAGGAGGCCGGACAGGCCGCCATCCGTGAGGGCCTGGGGGTGTTGAGCAAGGGGGAACTGCTCGGCATCTACCCGGAGGGCACACGCTCGCACGACGGCCGCCTGTACAAGGGCAAGGTGGGCGTCGCGGTGATGGCGCTCAGGGCGGGCGTACCGGTGATCCCCTGCGCGATGATCGGCACGTTCGAGGCGCAGCCGCCCGGCAAGGTGATTCCCCGCATCCATCCGGTGGTGATCCGGTTCGGCGAACCGCTGGACTTCTCGCGCTACGCGGGGATGGAGAACGAGAAGGCGGTGCTGCGCGCCGTCACCGACGAGATCATGTACGCCATCCTCACGCTGTCCGAGCAGGAGTACGTCGACCAGTACGCCGCCGTCGCCAAGGCCGAGGAGGCCGAGCGCACGGCGGAGGAGAAGCGCCGGTTCCCGCGCATGCCGTCGAGGTGATCCGCAGGGAGCGGACGAGGGGCGGCCGGAGAGTTCCGGCCGCCCCTCGTGCCGTACGGCGGCGATGCTACGGCTTCGGCGTGGCGTGCGGCGCGCAGGTCACGTCGGACCGGTCGAGCTCTCCGGTGAGCAGATAGGTGTCCACCCGGTCGTTGACGACCCTTCTTTGCCAATCCGATAACCCGATAAGAAGGTTCCATCAATCGGACACCGGGGCGAGGAGGGCCGCCGCCCCGTCGAGGATGCGGCGCAGCCGCAGCGGATCCGGTGCCACTGCGGTCACCAGCGCGGCGGGCCCCGGAAGGGGCAGAACGGCGGCGCCCTCGTCCAGTTCCCTCGCGGCAACCGGCTTGTCTTCGAACTCGGGCTGCACGAGGAGCAGTTGCCCGACCGCTCGCAGTCCGCCCAGTACGGCCGGACCGTCCCAGCCGCCCGGCGCCCCCGGACCGCAGGCCAGTTCCTGATCGAGGACGGTGCGCCCCGCGATCCGTACGGTCAGACGGGTGGTGAGCCGTCCGGGTTCCTCCCCGGCCCGCCCCAGCACCTGCTCCTCACGCAGCACGAGCCGGGCCCCGTCGTCGAGATCGGCGTGCGTGGTGGCCAGCAGCCCGCTTCCCCTGACGGAGATCAACTGCTCCGGAAGCCAACGGAGTTCGCCTCCGCGGGCGACGGTCAGTCGTACGTCGTAGCGCGCCTCGGTCCCGTGCTGGCCGGGCAGGGCCAGGGTCGCCGCGGCCGACCCGACCCGGAGGCGGGCTCCCGGCCGGACGTCGGCCCGCACCGTGAGCCGGTCACCGCCGAGGGGGCCGCTCATGGCACCGACGAGCAGGACGTGTGCCTCGCCGCCGGTCCCCCGCGTCCGCCGCAGGGCCAGCGGCCCGTCGCCCTCGAGCTCCGGCAGGCAGGTCCCGCCCCGGCCGTCGGCGCAGGCCCGGACGCGGGCGACGGCCCGTACGCCGGCGGTGTTCATGCCGTCCACGCGGCGAGCCGCTCCCGCACCCAGGCGGCGACGTCCCGCGCCCCCTCCTCGCTGCGCAGCGACTGGAACACCACGGGGAGGCCGTCCCGTTGGGCCCGGGCGTCGGCGGCCATGCGGGCGAGGTCGGAGCCGACGTGCACAGCGAGGTCGGTCTTGTTGACGACCAGGAGGTCGGCGGTGGTCACGCCGGGCCCGCCCTTGCGCGGGATGTCGTCCCCGCCGGCCACGTCGATCACGAAGATCTGGGCGTCGACGAGCCCTTTGGAGAAGGTGGCGGTGAGATTGTCACCGCCGGACTCGACGAGGATCACATCCAGCGGGCCGACCTCGTCCTCGAGGTCCTCCACCGCTTCCAGGTTCGCGGAGATGTCGTCCCGGATCGCGGTGTGCGGGCAGGCCCCGGTCTCCACCGCGGTGATCCGCTCGGGAGGCAGCACCGCTTCGCGGAGCAGGAACTCGGCGTCCTCCCGGGTGTAGATGTCGTTGGTGACGACGGCCAGGGACACCTCGTCGCGCAGGAGCCGGCAGAGGGCGGCCACGGTGGCGGTCTTCCCGGACCCCACGGGCCCACCGAGTCCGATGCGCAGGCCCCGCCGCACCCCGTCGGGCCGGCGGGCGTCGGCACCGACGACGTCCGGCCCGCCGTGGGAGAGGGAATGACCGAGATGCATGGAAGCCTCCAGTGGTCGGCCCGTCCGGCGCGTGCGGACGAGGCGGGCCTGATGCGAATCCCCCGAGAGGGGGCGGTCGGGACGGGCGGCGGGGCGCCCCCGGCATTCACGTGGCGAACAACCGCACGGCCCACCCCGCGTGTGCCTCCGCTCCGGTCTCCAGCAGGGGTGCGGACGCCGCGGGCAACGCGTCGGGCCCCTCGCCGGCCACCCTCCGCGCCGCCCCGACCGCGCGCGGCACCACCGCGTCCACCTCCGGCGCCAGCCGCGCCGACACCGCCGTCGCCTCGAAGGGATCGAGCCCCAGCAGCCGCACCGTCGCCGAAACCGGCCCGCTGACGCTCTCGTACGCCGCGCAGTACGCCGCGTCCGCGGGTCCCAGCCCCGCGGCCCGCGCGGCGACCCCCAGGACCACCGGTTGGTGCGCGCCCTTGGGGAACCGCCCGGCGAGCGCGTCGAGTTCGGCGGACGGCCAGGCCACCCGCGCCGCCCTCAGCAGTTGCCGTCCCAGCCTGCGCGCGGCTCTCCGCAGCGCGGGCGAGGGGGTGCGGGCGTCGGCCGCCGCGTCCAGTTCTCCCGGGTCGGCGCCCAGTGCCGCGGCCGCCGCGACCGCCGCCGCCACGAGCCCCGTGGTGTGCAGCCGCCCCCGGCAGAAGTCCTCCAGGCTCGCGGCCCCCGTGACCCGTCCCGCGTGGACCGCCGCCTCCGCTCCGCCGGAGTGCGCATGTCCTCCGGCGGGGAACCGGCCGTCGGCCAGGACGAGCAGTGCTGCCCGGGACATCAGAAGAGGAAGTAACGCTGAGCCATGGGCAGCTCGGCCGCCGGGGCCGCCTCGACCAGCTCCCCGTCGATGTGCACGGCGAAGCTGTCCGGGTCGATGCGCACGTGCGGCATGGCGTCGTTCTCCCTCATGTGCGCCTTGGTCACCCTGCGGGTGGAATCGATGGCCACGAAGCGTTTTCCCAGCCCCAGCCGTCCGGGCAGGCCTGCCTCGACTGCCGCCTCCGCCACGAAGTTGACCGAGTTGGCGGCGGGCGCGCGCCCGACCGCCCCGTACATCGGGCGCGGCAGGACCGGCTGCGGGGTCGGGATGGAGGCGTTGGCGTCGCCCATCTGCGCGTAGGCGATCTGTCCGCCCTTGATGACGAGGTGCGGCTTCACCCCGAAGAACGCCGGTTCCCAGAGCACGAGGTCGGCCAGTTTGCCGCTCTCCACGGAGCCGATCTCCCCGGCCAGGCCCTGGGCGAGTGCCGGATTGATCGTGTACTTGGCGACATAGCGACGCACACGGTGGTTGTCGGCGCGGCCGTCGCCCGGCAGTGCGCCACGCCGCCGCTTCATCACGTGGGCCGTCTGCCAGGTCCTCATGACGACCTCACCGACCCGTCCCATCGCCTGGGAGTCGGAGGAGATGATCGAGATGGCGCCCAGGTCGTGCAGCACGTCCTCGGCGCCGATGGTCGACGGCCGGATGCGGGACTCGGCGAACGCGAGGTCCTCCGGCACGGCCGGGTTGAGGTGGTGGCACACCATCAGCATGTCGAGGTGCTCCTCGACGGTGTTGACGGTGAACGGCCGGGTGGGGTTGGTGGAGCTGGGCAGGACGTGCGGTTCGCAGACCACGGTCATGATGTCCGGGGCGTGCCCGCCGCCGGCGCCCTCGGTGTGGTAGGCGTGGATGCCTCGCCCGGCGATCGCGGCGAGTGTGTCGCCCACGAATCCCGCTTCGTTGAGGGTGTCCGTGTGGATGGCGACCTGCACGCCGGTCTGCCCGGCGACGGTGAGCGCGGCGTCGATGGCGGCCGGGGTGGACCCCCAGTCCTCGTGCAGTTTGAGTCCGACGGCGCCGCCGCTGATCTGGGAGAGCATCGCCTCCCGGGAGACGGTGTTGCCCTTGCCGAGCAGTCCGATGTTGAGCGGGTACGCCTCCATCGCCTCGAGCATCCGCGCCAGGTGCCAGGGGCCGGGCGTGACGGTGGTCGCCTTGGAACCCTCGGCCGGTCCGGTGCCGCCGCCGACCAGGGTGGTGACGCCGGAGGCCAGCGCCTCGTCGGCGATCTGCGGGCAGATGAAGTGGACGTGCGCGTCGACGGCGCCGGCGGTCAGGATCCGCCCGTTGCCGGCGATGATCTCGGTCTCCGGACCGATGACCAGGGCCGGATGGACGCCGTCCATGGTGTCGGGGTTGCCCGCCTTGCCGATGCCGGTGATACGGCCGTCGCGGATGCCGATGTCGGCCTTGACCACGCCCCAGTGGTCGACGACGACGGCACCGGTGACGACCGTGTCCGGGGCGCCGTCCGCACGCGTGGCGGTGGCCTGCCCCATGGACTCGCGGATGACCTTCCCGCCGCCGAACACGGCCTCGTTCCCGGCGAGTCCGGGGCCGCCGGAGCGGTCCTCCTCGATCTCGATCAGCAGGTCGGTGTCGGCCAGCCGGACACGGTCACCGGTGGTGGGACCGTACAGGTCGGCGTAGGCGGCGCGGGAGAGCTCAGGCATCGAGGGCGCCCCCGGTCCGTCCCCGCAGGCCGGGCACGACGCGGGCTCCGGCGAGCGGCACCAGCTCCACCTCGGCGGGGATGCCGGGTTCGAACCGTACCGCCGTGCCGGCGGCGATGTTCAGCCGCTTGCCGTGAGCGGCCGGGCGGTCGAACTCCAGGCCGGGATTGGTCTCGGCGAAGTGGTAGTGGGAGCCGACCTGTACGGGCCGGTCGGCGGCGTTGAGGACGGTCAGCCGGGTGACCTCCCGGCCCTCGTTGTAGACGATCGGGTCCTCGGCGTACAGGATCTCTCCGGGAATCACGGCGGCCGCTCCCCGCTCAGACGATCGGGTCGTGGACGGTGACGAGCTTGGTGCCGTCCGGGAAGGTGGCCTCCACCTGGACGTCGTGGATCATCTCCGGAATGCCCTCCATGACGTCGTCCCGGGTGAGCAGTCGCCGCCCGGAGGCCATGAGTTCGGCGACCGTGCGGCCGTCCCGGGCACCCTCCAGGACGTGCGAGGTGATGAGGGCGACCGCCTCGGGGTGGTTCAGCCGCAGCCCCCGGGCACGCCGCTTGTCCGCCACATCGGCCGCGACGTGGATCAGCAGCCTCTCCTGCTCGTGCGGGGTCAGTTGCACGGCGCCCACCTCAGTCCTCGTTCCGGGCCGTGCGGGGCCCGGTGACCGCGGCCGCCGGGGGCTCCTCTCCCGGTGGCGTGGTCCGGGAGGCTAGCCGGACGGCGTTTCGGGGACGTTAACCGTGCGGTGAGCCGGCGTCAGGAGTGCGGGCCGGGAGAGTTTATGGCCATCATGGCCCGCAGCCCGTCACCCATGGTCCGTTCAGGGAGCCCGCCGAACAGGGCGATCTGGGCCGCGAAGCCCTGCACGACCGCGATCATGGTGCGCGCCACGGCGTCGGTGTCCGCGTCGGCGGGCAACAGGCCGGCGTCCTGGTAGCTCTCGGTCACCTTCCCCAGGGCGGCGCGGACCTTCCCGTATCCGTCGCCCAGCACGGCCGCCAGCTCGGCGTTGCGCGTGGTCTCCGTCCACACCTGGAGCATCAGTCGCGGGAACATCCACTCCCCGCCGTCCAGGGTCGCCGGCCGCTGCTCCCTCATCCGGGCCAGGGCGCGCGGGATGAGCACGTCGGGGGTGGGCGGCGGGCTCTCCCGGGCGGCCTCCTCGAGGATGCCGCGCACCGTGTCGAGCACCTCGGTCACGATCGCGGCGATCAGTTCCTCCTTCCCGCCGAAGTACCGGTAGACGGCACCGGCCGAGAGGTCCACCTCCTTGAGCACGTCCTGCATCGAGGTGGCGTGGAAGCCGTTGCGGGCGAAGCAGGAAGCGGCGCCGTCGAGGATCTGCCGGCGGCGGGCGTCGAGGTGTTCCTGGGATACGCGGGCCATGGACGCAATCTAAAACGAACATTCCTTCTTGACAAGGAGAGGGGACGGCGGGACGGTGGTGGCGAACCTAAAACGAACGATCCTTCTTTTTAGCGGGAGCCCTCATGTCCCCCTCATCACTGCCGCCGCACCGCCGCCTCACCGCCGTGGTGCTGCTGATCCCCGCCTTGGTGGCCCTGGCGCTCTGGGCCTTCGCCTGGCCCGCGGCCCGCACGGCACCGCGCGACCTCCCGCTCGGCGTCGCCGGCCCCACCGCCGCGGCCGCGCCGGTGGAGCGGCAGCTGGAACAGCGCGAGGGCGCCTTCGACGTCCGGCGCTACACCGACGAGACGGCCGCCCGCGCCGCCGTCGAGGAGCGCGAGGTGTACGGGGCGGTCGTCGTGACCGAGCAGGGCCCGAAGCTGCTGACCGCGTCCGCGGCGAGCCCCGCCGTTGCCCAGCTGCTGGAGCAGGCCGTGGCCCACCGGGCTGACGGCTCCGGCGCCCGGGTCACGACCGAGGACGTGGTGCCGGCCGCCGAAGCGGATCCGCGGGGCGCGGTGCTCAACACCAGCGTGCTGCCGCTGGCCCTGGCCGGGATCGGCGCGGGCGCCGCGGTCACGCTGCTGGGGCTGCGCGGTCCCCGCGCGGCGGCCGCGCTGACCGGTTCGGCCGTCCTGGTCGGCGCGGTGGCGGCGGGCCTGTCCCAGAGCTGGCTGGAGGCCGTGCCGGGGAACTGGTGGGCGGTGGCCGGGACGTTCGCGCTCGCCGCGCTGGCGATGAGCGCGGCGGTGGCCGCACTGGCCGCGCTGCTCGGGCGGCCCGGCATCACCCTCGGTGCCGTGGTGATCATGCTGCTCGGCAACCCGTTCTCCGGCGCCGCCTCGGCGCCGGAGATGCTGCCTGAACCGGCCGGGGCCCTCGGCCAGTGGCTGCCGCCGGGTGCGGGCGTGTCGCTGCTGCGCTCGGTGTCCTTCTTCGAGGGCGCGGCCGCCGCCGGCCCGGCACTGACGCTGGTCTGGTGGGCGGCGCTGGGTCTGGGCGCCGTACTCCTCGACGCCGGGCTGAAGGAGCGCGCGAAGCCCGCCGCCGAGCGGGCGCCGGCCCCCGTCGGCTGAGACCGCGCCCCACGACGGCCGCTCCCCGGCCGTCACCGAAGCGACCGCGCACCCCCGCTGTGGCGGACGGGGGTGCGCGGTCCTGTCGTCGGGCCCGCGAGAGCTACGAGGTGGCGGTTCCCCGGTGCTCGGCCGCGATGCCGAACCGCTGCCGTTCGCCGGAAGCGGACGCCACCTGGCGCACGCCTGCCACCGTACTGATCACACGCTCCTCCGCGGCCTCCCGGTGCTCCTCGAGCTCTTCGAGTCGTCGCAGGTCATCGGCGGATACGAGGGCGACCAGGGGCTTGCCGTGCCGGGTCACGACGACACGTTCACCGCCGTACACCACGCGGTTGATCAGGTCGGCCAGCTCAGCCCTGGCTTGGGTCACCGGAATCTCGTAGGCCATGCGTCCATCATAACGTCATGTACGTCCTGTACATTTTTTACAGAGACCGCCAGACAGGAGGGGCCCTCATGACCCGACCGTCCGCCCGCTACGTCCTGCCCGAATTCACCGAACGCACGGCATCCGGGCAACGGACGACGGATCCCTACGCGAAGCTGCTCGAGGAGCGGATCGTCCTCCTCGGGACACAGATCGACGAGACCTCCGCGAACGACGTGATGGCCCAGCTCATGTACCTGGAGCACCACGCCCCCGACCGGGACGTCTCGCTGTACATCAACTCCCCGGGCGGCTCCTTCCACGCCATGTCGGCGATCCACGACACGCTGCGCTACATCACCTGTGACGTGGAGACGATCTGCCTGGGCCGGGCCGAGGGAGCCGCCGCGCTGCTGCTCGCGGCCGGCACCCCGGGCAAACGGTTCGTGCTGCCCGGCTCACGTCTGGTGCTCCGTCAGCCCGCCCTGGTGGAGCCGGTCGAGGGACAGACCAGCGATCTGGCGATCCAGGCCGAGGAGTTGACCCGGATCCGGGCGCGCATGGAAGAGATGCTCGTGCGGCACACGGGCCGCACCGAGGAACAGGTCCGGGCCGACATCGAGCGGGACAAGGTCCTCGACGCGCAGGGCGCCGTCGACCACGGCCTGGCGGACCGGATCGTGCCCCACCGCAGGGGCGTCCACCCGGCCACCGGCGCGAGGTGAGCCGCGGATGCTGCCTCCGGAACTGCCTCCCCTGCCCGCGCTGACCCGCGCGGAGGCCGAGTTGATCGACCGTTACCTGGAGGTCGTCGATCTGCTCGGCCGGGTCAACCCCGCCCTGGGAGGTGACACCTACGGCGGACTGCGCGCCGCCCAGGCGCTGGTCGGCAAGGCCGTCGCGCTGCGCGACGCGCTGACCCTGATGCACCGGCGCGGCGAGAGCGAGATGCACTCCGAGACCCTGGCCCGCGCGCTGCGGGTGCTGGACGGCGAGCGGCGCACGGCCCGGGTCACGCTGCCGCCGCAGTCCGGGAGTTGACGCCCACGACTCCCGGACGGCGCTCCGCGGGGCGGCGTGCTCGGCCAGGAGTTGAAACGGACCAAATGGCGTACCCCCGTCCGGCGTAGACGAACCTCCTGTTTTCGGGCGGTTCAAGTTGCGCAACGGGAGCGGCCCGAGCCCGGAATGGGACATTCCACCGCTGGTCCGGGGCTCCCCCGCGCCCTGGACGGCAGCTCGAACACGACAGTGTCCACCCGAACGGGTGAGTGGTGAGTAACAACACAAACCCCCCGTTCCGTTGTGTTTTCGATCCTGCCATGAGCCAAGATCCCTGACTGACGACAAGACCCCGCCGCCGCGGCGGGGCGATCCGGGCGGACGCCGAGTCCTGCCGCCGCCCGGATGACCGGTCGACAGGAGTGGATCGGCAGGAGTGGAGGACCCAAGCACGACGGGTCGCCGGAGCGTCCGTTCCGAGCAGCCCTTGGGGTGAAGCCGCACTCGTGCGGCCGGGCCACTTCGCCAGCCCGAATCCGACAGGTCATCCTTCACAGGCGGCTGACGAAGGGTTGCGCATGACTGCGCTCAATCGTGTCCCGTCTCTCATGGCCCGGGCCGGCACGGCCTCGGCACTCACCCTGGCCGCCGTGGGCGGGTCCCTCGTGGTTCCCGGAGCCGCCTCGGAGGCGGCTGCCGCGAGCACCGCCACCAAGGCGCTGCGTGTCGCCGCTTCCAAGAAGGGCGCGCCGTACCAGTGGGGCGCCGCGGGACCCCACCGGTTCGACTGCTCGGGACTGACGCTGTACTCGTTCAAGAAGGCGGGCAAGAAGCTGCCCCGCACCGCCGCCCAGCAGTACAACACGACCCGTCACATCTCGGCCGGCAGCCGCAAGGCCGGTGACCTGGTCTTCTTCCACTCGGGCGGTTACGTGTACCACGTCGGCATCTACGCGGGCAAGGGCAAGATCTGGCACGCCCCGAAGACCGGGGACGTGGTGCGTCTGCAGAAGATCTGGACCCGGAGCGTGTCGTACGGCCGGGTGAGCTGACCCCGCGGGGGTGGCGGCGCCCGAGGTGTGCCGCCGCCCCCGCGGGCCGGGCCCGTGCGGTCCTACGGCTCCTGCTGTCCCGCCGCCGTGACCGCTTCGGCGGCCTGGACGGTCCAGGTCCAGGGGAGTTCGACCGAGACGGTCTTGCCGCCCTCACGCGTGGGGCGGATTCTGAGTCTCCCCCCGCACTCCGCGGTCAGCCAGCGGATGATGACGAGCCCGCGCCCGTTGTCCTGCTGCACCGCTGCGGGCAGCCGTTTGGGGAATCGGGGGTGACTGTCCGTCACGCCGATGTGCACCCGTTCATCGCGGACCAGAACGACGTCCACCGTGAACGTGGGTGACTGCCCGAACGTGTGCTGCACCGCGTTGGTGGCGAGTTCGGAGACGATCAGCCGGACGGTGTCGGACAGTTCCGTGTCCGCCGGCATGCCCCATTCCACCAGTGTGCCCAGCACATGGGCCCGGGCGGCGGAGACCGAGGCGGGATCGCTCGGCAGAGTGACGGATGCTTCCAGATGGTCTGCCATGGCGACGTCGTCCCTTTCCCACGGGACCGCAGTCCGACACGGAGCGGTTGGTTCGAGTACGGTCCCGCACTGGTGCTTCGTCGCCAGAGTGCCATCACCGCACGGCACAGGGCGGCGATCCACCAAGATATGCATATATCTGTCGCTCGAAGCGGTGAACTCTACGACGGGAGACCGTATCCGGGCGGCTCGGAAGGAGTAAGGAGAAGCCCATGCAGCACGGTCCCGCGGTGCGCCGCCGCAAACTCGGCGCCGAATTGCGCGCGCTGCGCACCTCGGCGGGACTCACCAGCGGCGAGGCGGCGCGGCTGGCGGGGTGGCACCAGTCGAAGGTGAGCCGGATCGAGACCGGCACGAGCGGAGTGAAACCGGCCGATGTGCGGTTACTCCTCGACGTCTACGGCGTGGCCGATCCGCAGTTGCGGGAGTTGCTGCTGGTGCTGTCGGGCAGTGGCGACGGCGGCGGCCGGCACCACTGGTGGCACGCCTACCGCGGCGTACTGCCGCCCACCTACCGGGACTTCATCAGCCTGGAGTCGCAGGCGAGCGCGATGCGCACCCTCGAGACCACGGTGATCCCGGGGCTGTTGCAGACCCCGGAGTACGCGCGGGCGGTGACGAAGGCCGCCCTGGAGGGGGCGTCGGAGGAGCGGCTGGACGCCCTGGTGGAGGTGCGGCTGGCCCGCCAGGACGTTCTCCGCGCGGAGCCGCCCCTGGAGCTGAGCGCGGTGCTGGACGAGGCGGTGCTGCGCCGGGAGGTCGGCGGCCCCGGAGTGATGAGCCGGCAGCTGAACCGGCTGGTCGAGGCTGCCCGGCTGCCCCAAGTGCGGTTGCAGGTCCTGCCGTTCACGGCCGGGGCGCACATCGGCGTCACCGGCCCTTTCGTCATCTTTTCGTTTTCGCGCACTTCTGATCTCGATGTGGTTGTTCTCGACCACTTGACGAGTAGCCTCTATCTGGAGCGGAAAGAAGACCTCCGGGTCTACGTGGAGGCCTTCAACGCCCTTTCGATCCACGCCCTTTCACCCGAGGACTCGTTGGATTTCATCGCCGGCGCAGCAGCCGGCGCGTAAGGAGGCACGATGCCCGCACCGCCTCGGACCATCCCGTCCTGCCTCGCCCTGCAGGATGTGCGGTGGCTGCGCAGCAGCTACAGCACGGGTGCCAACAACTGCGTCGAGACCGCCCGGCCGGCCCCCGACCCCCTGGCCGGACTGCTCGCCGTGCGCGACTCCAAGGCCCCGGACGGGCCCGCGCTGCTCTTCTCCCCCGAGAGCTGGGCGGCGTTCGTGACCGCGGTCCGCTGACCGGGGCTCACTTCCACCGATCCGATACGTCAACCGTCATCGCGCGACGCACGGCCGTGCCACGCCGACTCATGGCCGCGTTTCGCCGATCACCCGTACAGCGCGTTCGATCTCTGCCCCGGACAGGTCCGCGCGGGCGGTCAGTCTGAGCCGTGAGATGCCGTCGGGCACGGAAGGAGGACGGAAGCAGCCCACGGACAGGCCGGCCGCCCGGCAGTCGGCCGCCCATCGCACGGCCTGCTCCGGGGAAGGGGCGCGCACGGAGACGACCGCGGCGTCCGGACGCACCGCTTCCAGTCCGGCGGCCGTCAGCCGGTCGTGCAGTTCGCGCGCGACCGCGCCCGCCCGCGCGGCCCGAGCGGGTTCGCGGCGCAGCAGTCGGAGCGCCGCCAGGGCCGCACCCGCCGCCGCCGGGGCGAGACCCGTGTCGAAGATGAACGTCCGTGCCGCGTTGACCAGATGCCCGATCACCCGGGCCGGACCGAGCACCGCTCCGCCCTGGCTGCCGAGCGACTTGGAGAGCGTCACCGTCACCACGACGTCGTCTGCTCCCGCGAGGCCCGCCGCGTGCGGGGCACCGCGTCCGCCGTCGCCGAGAACGCCGAGGCCGTGGGCGTCGTCCAGCACCAGGCCCGCGCCGTACTCCCGGCACGCCGCCGCCAGTCCCGCCAGCGGGGCCGCGTCGCCGTCCACCGAGAAGACCGTGTCGGACACCGCCACGGCGGGCCCGTCGTGCCCGTCCAGCGCCTTGCGCACGGCGTCGGGGTCGGAGTGCCCCGCGACCTGTGTCGTACCGCGGGCCAGCCGGCAGCCGTCGATCAGGGAGGCGTGGTTGCCCGCGTCGGAGACGATGAGGGAGCCGTGGGGGGCGAGCGCCGTGACGGCCGCGAGATTGGCCGCGTAGCCGGAGGAGAACACGAGAGCGGCCTCGAAGCCGCAGAAACCGGCCAGCTCCGCCTCCAGTTCCGCGTGGAGTTCCGTGGTGCCGGTGACGAGCCGGGAGCCGGTGGATCCGCCGCCCCAGGTCCGCGCGGCGCGCGCTGCGCCCTCGGTGACCTCTGGGTGCCGGGCCAGTCCGAGGTAGTCGTTGCTCGCCAGGTCGAGCAGCGGCGTGTCGGCGGCACGGGGACGCAGGGTGCGGACGAGTCCTGCCCGGCGGCGCAGTTCCGCCTGCTCGTCGATCCAGCCGAACGCCATGGCTCCTCCGGGGATTTTGTAGGCAGTGAACAGACACTAGCGGGAGGCCGGACGGGCCACTGTGTGGCAATACCCACACCGTCAAGCACCTCTGTTGTACGAACTCTCCTTGGCCCGAGCGGGTCGGGTAGGACAGGATCGGCTCTCATGGACCTGCTGAACACGCTGGTGGACAAGGGGCTTCGGCGCGAGACGCCGACCCGCGCGGAAGCACTGGCCGTCCTCGCGACGTCCGACGACGACCTGCTCGATGTGGTGGCCGCGGCCGGGAAGGTGCGCCGGCACTGGTTCGGCCGGCGCGTAAAACTGAACTATCTCGTCAACCTCAAGTCCGGCTTGTGTCCGGAGGACTGCTCGTACTGTTCCCAGCGGCTCGGCTCCAAGGCCGAAATCCTGAAGTACACCTGGCTCAAACCGGACCAGGCGTCCGAGGCGGCCGCCGCCGGCCTCGCGGGCGGTGCCAAGCGGGTGTGCCTGGTGGCCAGCGGCCGGGGTCCGACCGACCGTGACGTGGACCGGGTCTCCGACACCATCAAGGCGATCAAGGAGCAGAACGAGGGCGTGGAGGTGTGCGCCTGCCTGGGGCTGCTCTCCGACGGCCAGGCCGAGCGGCTGCGCGAGGCGGGCGCCGACGCCTACAACCACAACCTCAACACGTCGGAGTCGACGTACGGGGACATCACGACCACGCACACGTACGCCGACCGGGTGGACACGGTCCACAAGGCGCACGCGGCCGGGCTCTCCGCCTGCTCCGGACTGATCGCCGGCATGGGCGAGTCCGACGAGGACCTGGTCGACGTGGTCTTCGCGCTGCGCGAGCTGGACCCGGACTCGGTGCCGGTCAACTTCCTGATCCCGTTCGAGGGCACGCCGCTCGCCAAGGAGTGGAACCTGACGCCGCAGCGGTGCCTCAGGATCCTGGCGATGGTGCGGTTCGTCTGCCCGGACGTCGAGGTGCGGATCGCCGGCGGCCGCGAGGTCCATCTGCGCACGATGCAGCCGCTCGCGCTGCACCTTGCCAACTCGATCTTCCTCGGCGACTACCTCACCAGCGAGGGCCAGGCCGGCAAGGCGGACCTGGAGATGATCGCGGACGCAGGGTTCGAGGTGGAGGGCACCGACCGGGTGACGCTGCCCGAGCACCGGGCGGGCGGCGGCTGCGGGTCGCACGAGAGCCGCGGCTGCGGGTCCCACGAAGGCGGCGGGGCGTGTGGTGCGTCCGGCGCGGGCGCTGATGCGCGCGGGGGCGCGGCCGAGGAGCCGCGTCCCGATCTGGTCGCCGTGCGCCGCCGGGGTGCCGGAACGGATCTCGCCCCCAATGCCTGAGCCGTCCGTCGCGTCCGTCGCCGAACTGCTGGAGCTCGACCGGCGGCACGTCTGGCATCCGTACGGGCCCATGCCGGGCCGCCGGGAACCGCTCGTCGTGGAGTCGGCGAGCGGGGTCCGGCTGAGACTCGCCGACGGCTCGGGCGAACTGGTCGACGGCATGTCGTCCTGGTGGTCGGCGATCCACGGCTACAACCACCCGGTGCTCAACGAGGCCGCGCACGGTCAGCTGGAGCGGATGAGCCATGTGATGTTCGGCGGGCTCACGCACGAGCCCGCCGTGCGGCTGGCGAAGCTCCTTGTCGACATGTCGCCGGACGGTCTGGAGCATGTCTTCCTCGCCGACTCCGGATCGGTGTCGGTCGAGGTCGCGGTGAAGATGTGCCTGCAGTACTGGCGCTCGCTGGGCCGGCCGGAGAAGCGGCGGCTGCTGACCTGGCGGGGCGGCTACCACGGTGACACCTGGCAGCCGATGTCGGTGTGCGATCCCGACGGCGGGATGCACGAGCTGTGGTCCGGCGTGCTGCCGCGCCAGCTCTTCGCCGACGCCCCGCCGGACGGGTACGAGGAGTCCTACGCCGACCATCTGCGCGCGATGGTCGAACGGCACGCGGGGGAACTCGCCGCGGTGATCGTGGAGCCGGTGGTGCAGGGCGCGGGCGGAATGCGGTTCCACTCCCCCGCGTACCTGCGGGTGCTGCGCGAGGCGTGCGACGCGCACGACGTGCTTCTGGTGTTCGACGAGATCGCGACCGGGTTCGGACGCACGGGGGCGCTGTTCGCGGCGGAGCACGCGGCGGTCGCGCCGGATGTGATGTGCGTGGGCAAGGCGCTGACCGGCGGCTATCTGACCATGGCGGCAACCCTGTGCACCGCGCGGGTGGCCGAGGGCATCTCGCGCGGGGAGGTGCCCGTGCTGGCGCACGGCCCGACCTTCATGGCCAATCCGCTGGCCTCCGCCGTGGCCTGCGCCTCCATCGGGCTGCTGCTCGGGCAGGACTGGCTCGCGGAGGTCAAGCGGATCGAGACGGGCCTGCGGGAAGGGCTGGCCCCGGCGGCCGGGCTGCCCGGGGTGCGGGACGTACGGGTGCTCGGAGCCATCGGGGTCGTCCAGCTCGATCACGCCGTCGACATGGAGGCGGCCACCCGGGCGGCGGTGCGTGAAGGGGTGTGGCTGCGGCCGTTCCGCGACCTGATCTACACCATGCCGCCTTATGTCACGGGCGACGCGGACGTGGCGCGCATCGCCCGCGCGGTGTGCGCGGCGGCGAAGGAGGGATGACATGCCGGTGATGGTGATCACGGGCACGGGCACCGAGGTCGGCAAGACGGTGGTGACGGCGGCGGTCGCCGCGACGGCGCTGGCGGCCGGCCGGTCGGTGGCCGTGCTGAAGGCGGCGCAGACGGGTGTGCGGCCGGACGAGCCGGGGGACGCCGAGGAGGTCGCACGGCTCGCCGGTGCGGTGACCACGGCGGAACTCGCGCGATTCCCGGATCCGTTGGCCCCGGCCACGGCCGCCCGCCGGGCCGGCCGGACCCCCGTGCATCCGCACGAGGTGGCGGAACGGGCCGCCAAGCTGGCCACCGAGCACGATCTGGTGCTGGTGGAGGGCGCGGGCGGACTGCTCGTACGGTTCGACGCGGCGGGCGGGACGCTGGCGGACGCGGCGGCGCTGCTGTCGGCACCGGTGCTGGTGGTGGCGCCGGCGGGGCTCGGCACCCTGAACGCGACCGAGCTGACGGCACGGGAGCTGCGCGGGCGCGGGCTCGACCTGACGGGCGTGGTGATCGGCAGCTGGCCCGACGAGCCCGATCTGGCGGCGCGCTGCAATCTGCTGGACCTGCCGGACGTGGCCGGTGCCCCGCTGCTGGGTGCCGTGCCGGCCGGTGCGGGCGCCCTCGCCCCCGCCCGGTTCCGGACGTCGGCACCGCACTGGCTGGCGCCCCGTCTCGAGGGGACCTGGGACACGGAGGTGTTCCTGACCCGCGAGACACCCTGACGGCGGCGGGGCCCGGGCCGGCTCTCGCACGCCGGCCGCGCGGCGCGCGGTCCACGGGGCCTCGGCAGGTGCCCCGGCCGAGGCCCCGCCGACGCTCCCACAAGCCCGCGGACCGCCGCAGGACCCCGCGCGCAAAGCCCGCTCCCCCGAACGCCCGCGCCGCGCACGCGATCCGCGCAGCGCCCAGCACCCTGCCCGCGCCGAGAGAGCTCCACGCCAGCCCCGCCGCCGGAGCCACGCACCCAGATCCCGTCGGCCGGCAGGAGGACCCGACCCGGGAAACCCGCTCCCGCCGAAGCCCTACACCGAGGCCCGCGCGGCGCACGCGATCCGCGCAGCGCCCAGCACCTTGCCCTCGCGGAGAAGTCCAGGCCGCCACACCCACGGCACCGCCGCCGGGGCCGACTTCGCGAGCCTGTCGGCCGGTGGGACCGGAGTCCTCGCCGGCCGGCGTGATCCGTGGGGTGCGCGGGCGGGCGGCGGCGGGGATTTGGCGGACGGGAGCAGGGGGAGAATCGCCGTAGGCCCGTCCCTGGGGAGGTCCTCATGCCGCTGCCATCCGCCCGCTCCGCGCAGGTCGCGCGGGACCCCGTACATCACCCGGTGTTCGCCCGCTACTACGCCCGGGCCAGTGTCGCCGCCGAGACCCGCGCGGGGATGGCGCGCGTGCGGGACAGGCTGCTCGGCGGGCTGTCCGGGCGGGTGCTCGAGGTCGGCGCGGGCAACGGTCTGAACTTCGCGCATTACCCGGGCGCCGTCTCGGAGGTCGTCGCCATCGAACCGGAGCGGGCTCTGCGCACGCTGGCCGTGGAGGCCGCCCTGCGCGCCCAGGTGCCGGTGGACGTCGCGCCGGGTGTGGCGGAGGCGCTGCCGGTCAAGAGCGAGGCGTTCGACGCCGTGGTGCTGTCGCTGGTGCTGTGCAGTGTGCGGGACGTACCGAGGGCGCTGGCGGAGGCGCAGCGGGTGCTGCGGCCGGGCGGCGAGCTGCGGTTCTTCGAGCACGGCCGGGGCGGCGGCCGGGCCATGCGCCTCACCCAGCGGGCGCTGGACCGCACGGTGTGGCCGCCGCTGGCCGGGGGCTGCCACCTGGCGCGGGACCCGGTCGGGGCACTGCGGGAGGCGGGCTTCGAACTCGGCCCGTACCGGCGGGTGATGGTCCCGGAGAAGGGGCCGGTGCTGCCCGCCTCGTACTGTGTCACGGGGACCGCGTGGCGGCCGGTGGGCGATGCCGCGACCGGCGGGAGCTGATCACTCGCCCCAACGGCGCAGCTCCGCCGCGATGTCGTCCACCGTCGCCTCGCCGCTCTTGACCAGCCGGGCCAGATCGCGCACCTGTTCCGGCGAGGTGGCGACCTTCAGACCGCTGGCGACCAGATAGGCGTACGCGACGGCGGAGGCGAACAGGGCGTTGGAGCGTTCCAGCGCGGGGACGTGGATCAGCAGCTGGAGGAGCGCGGCCGCGCGGGTGTGGGGGCTGTCGTAGACGGGGACGTCGAAGATCTCGGCCTCATGGCGTGCGAC
Source organism: Streptomyces malachitofuscus (assembly GCF_055571035.1). Classification (NCBI taxonomy): domain Bacteria; kingdom Bacillati; phylum Actinomycetota; class Actinomycetes; order Kitasatosporales; family Streptomycetaceae; genus Streptomyces; species Streptomyces malachitofuscus. The sequence continues at coordinate 166,270 of NZ_JBVIGA010000009.1, forward strand.
GGCGGCGACGAGGGCACCCCAGTCGGTGACCCTGGGGTCCCCGGGAGTCCGCTGCTCGGCGAGCATGAGCAGCCACGCGAGGTCGATGCGCAGGTTGTCCAACGGCTCAGCGACAGCCTTCGCGCGATGTCGCCCGAGCGGGCGGTCCCGCGTCGAACTCCTCGGCGAAGACGCTCTCGTACTGCTTCATGAAGTCGGCGGCGGCATCCACGAAGGCGCGGCCCGCCTCGCCGGTGTCCTGCCGGACCAGTTCCTCGATGTAGCGGTTGACGCTCATCCCCCGCGCCAGGGCACGCTCCCGCGCCGCGCGGGCAGTACCCTCGTCCACGCGTACGTTCAGCTGGGTCTTGGCCATACCTCGAAGCTAGCGCCGCGACGCTAGCACCGGCAAGTGCGAGCACGGGGACCGAGAAACGTGCCCCTTACATCGGTTTCCGGCACCAGACCTGGGATGGAGGAGACCCCGCACCCTGGGGGGATACCGACTGTGGGGCGGGTCACACTACCCTCGGCGCGACCGGCACGACCGGACGTCCACTCGGAGGAGGCGGCCTTGTCCACACCTGCTGCGGAGCACGCCCCCGGCCTCGCGTCGGCCGACGGGATCGCGGCCCGCGCCCGCGGTCTGACCAAGGCGTACGGCTCGGGCGAGACGGCCGTGCTCGCCCTCGACTCGGTGGACGTGGACATCGCGCGCGGCCGGTTCACGGCCGTCATGGGACCGTCGGGATCGGGCAAGTCCACGCTGATGCACTGCCTGGCGGGGCTCGACACCGTGTCCGCCGGGCAGGTGTGGCTGGGAGACACCGAGATCACGGGACTGAAGGACCGTGAACTGACCCGGCTGCGACGGGACCGGATCGGGTTCATGTTCCAGTCGTTCAACCTCATCCCGACCCTCAACGCGCGGGAGAACATCACCCTGCCCATGGACATCGCGGGCCAGAAGCCGGACGAGAAGTGGCTGGAGGAGGTCATCGACACGCTGGGCCTGCGCGACCGGCTGCGGCACCGGCCCGCTCAGCTGTCGGGCGGGCAGCAGCAGCGGGTGGCCTGCGCGCGTGCGCTGGCCTCCCGGCCGGAGCTGATCTTCGCGGACGAGCCGACCGGCAACCTCGACTCCCGCGCGGGTCTGGAGGTGCTCGGCTTTCTGCGCGAGGCCGTGGACTCGCTCGGACAGACCGTCGTGATGGTCACGCACGACCCGGGCGCCGCGGCCCACTCCGACCTCGTGCTGTTCCTCGCGGACGGCCGGATCGTGGACGAGATGCGCCGGCCGACGGCGGAGTCGGTGTTGGAGCGGATGAAACGCTTCGACGTGATCCGCGCACCGTCGGACGACGGCGGCGGGGGCAGCGGGGGCGACGCGGACCTGACGACGTCCGGCGAGGACTGAGACCGTGCTGAAGACGACGCTCAGGAGCTTCCTCGCGCACAAGGGGCGGCTGCTGCTGTCCGCGCTGGCCGTCGTGCTGTCCGTGGCGTTCGTCGCGGGCAGCCTGATCTTCTCCGACACGGTCTCCCGCACCTTCGACCGGCTGTTCGCCTCCACGTCCGCCGATGTGACCGTGGCGCCCCGGGAGGACCTGGAGTCCTCGGTGCCCACGGGCGCCGTCCCGACGGTCCCGGCCTCCCTGGCCGAGCAGCTGACCGGCGTCGAGGGCGTCGAGTCGGCGCACCCGGACGTCGAGGTCGACAACATCACGGTCGTCGACAGCGACAACGAGTCGGTGGGGCCGACCACCGGCGCCCCCACCCTCGCCGTGGACTGGCACGTCACCGAGCGCAGCGTCGTCGAACTGACCTCCGGCCGCGCACCGCGCGGCACCGGCGAGGCCGTCCTGGACGCGGACACCGCCGACACCAAGGGCGTGGAGATCGGCGACACCCTGTCGGTGCAGGCCCAGCCCGGCACCTTCCGGGTGGAGATCGTCGGCATCGCCACGTTCAGGACGACCAACCCGGGCGCGGCGCTCGTCTTCCTCGACCCGGCCGTCGCCGCCACCGAGCTGCTGGGCTCGGCGAACCGGGCGACCGCCGTCTCGGTCACCGCCGCGCCGGGCGTCTCCGACGAGCAGCTGAAGCAGCGGATCACCGCCGAACTGGGCGCCGGCGCCTACGAGGTGCGGACGGCCGACGAGACGGCGAAGACGGCCGCCGACGAACTCGGCGGGTTCCTCGACGTGATCAAGTACGTCATGCTCGGTTTCGCCGGGATCGCCGTCCTGGTGGGTGTTTTTCTGATCGTCAACACCTTCTCGATGCTGATCGCCCAGCGCACCCGCGAACTCGGCCTGCTCCGGGCGCTGGGCGCCGACCGCAGGCAGGTGCGCCGGTCCGTGCTCACCGAGGCGGTGCTGCTCGGTCTGGTCGGCTCGACGCTGGGTCTGGCGGCCGGCATCGGTCTCGCCTTCGGCCTGATCCGGCTCATGGGCGCCTTCGGCATGAATCTGAAGACCACGGAGATGGTGGTCGGCTGGGCCACGCCGGTCACGGCGTACGCCGTCGGCGTGGGCGTCACCTTCGTCGCCGCGTATCTCCCGGCCCGCCGCGCGGCGGGCGTGTCCCCGATGGCCGCGCTGGCCGACGCGGAGATGGCCGGTGTGGGGCGGCCGCTGCGGGCGCGGGCGGTGACGGGGTCCGTGGTGGGGGCGCTCGGCGCCGCCGCGCTGATGGGCTGTGTGCTGGCCGGCGAGACCGCCTCCGCGGCCTCGCTGCTGGGACTCGGAGTCGTGCTCACACTGGTCGCGACCGTCATCGCGGGTCCGCTGCTGGTGCGGCCGGTGATCCGGGTGCTCGGTGCGGCCTTCCCCGCGCTGTTCGGCTCGGTCGGCCGGATGAGCCAGCGCAACGCCCTGCGCAATCCGCGCCGCACCGGCGCCACGGCCGCCGCGCTGATGGTCGGGCTCGCCCTGGTGGGCGGGATGTCGGTGGCCAGCGCCTCGATGTCCCGGTCCTTCGACGAGCAGATCGACAAGACGCTCGGCGCCGACTTCGTGATCCAGAACGCCAACTTCCTGCCGTTCTCCCAGGAGATCACCGACCGGGTGCGGGACACCGAGGGCGTGGGCCTGGTCGTGCGCCAGCGGTTCGCTCCGGTGGCGGTACGGCTGCCGGACGGCGAACGGATCGAGACCACCGCGGCCGGGTACGACGACCGGGTGGACGACGTCGCGCGGGTGACGTACACGGCCGGCGACACGGCGGCCGCCCTGGCGGACGGCAGCATCGCCATGGACGCCGGCTTCGCCGAGGAGCACGACGTCCGCATGGGCAGCACGATCCCGGTCGAGTTCCCCGGCGGCAGGAGCACCGAGCTGACGGTGGCCGCCCTCACGGATGTCGAGGGCGGCGAGGGCTTCGGGATGCAGGGCGGTCTGGTCTTCGGCATCGCGACGGTCGAGGAGTACGTGCCGGGCGGGCAGGACATCGCGCTGTACGTCAACGGGGCCGACGGGACGAGCGTGGACGACCTGCGCGAGCGGCTGGACACGACGCTCGAGCCGTACCCGCAGGTGCAGGCCCGCGACCAGGCCGACTACAAGGAGCTGGTGCACGACCAGATCGCCGTCCTGCTGTACCTCGTCTACGCCCTGCTGGGGCTGGCGATCATCATCGCGGTGCTGGGCGTGGTGAACACCCTCGCGCTGTCGGTGGTGGAGCGCACGCGCGAGATCGGTCTGCTGCGGGCGATCGGCCTGTCCCGGCGGCAGCTGCGGCGGATGATCCGGCTGGAGTCGGTGGTGATCGCGGTCTTCGGCGCGGTACTGGGGCTCGCGCTGGGGCTGGTGTGGGGCCTGTGCATCCAGCAGGTCCTGGCCCTCCAGGGCATGACCGCTCTCGCGATCCCCTGGGGAACGGTCGTGGCGGTCGTGATCGGGGCGGCCGTGGTGGGCATCGCGGCGGCCCTGCTGCCCGCGCTGCGGGCCTCGCGGATGAACGTGCTGGAGGCCATCGCACACGAGTGAGCCGCAGCCGGTCGTCCGGATCGTGGAATTCCGGGCCGTCCGTGGTACGGCGTGCTGGGATCGCCGCATGACCGAACCACGTGTACGGGCCGCCGGGCCCGAGGACCTCGACACCGTGCTGGCCTTCTGGAAGACGGCCGCCGAAGGCACGAGCATCAGCGACGACCGCACCGGTGTGGATCGGCTGGTCACCCGCGACCCCGAGGCACTGATTCTGGCGGAGCTCGACGGAGAGCTCGTCGGTACGGTGATCGCGGGCTTCGACGGCTGGCGGTGCCATCTGTACCGGCTGGCCGTGCACCCGGACCGCCGCCGGCGGGGCATCGCGACCGCGCTGCTGACCGCCGCGGAGGAGAGGTTCGTACGGCTGGGCGGGCGCCGCGCGGACGCGATGGTGCTGCAGCGCAACGAGACGGCACACTTCGCGTGGACGGCCGCGGGATACGGGCCGGAGGAGCGCTGGCGGCGCTGGGTGAAGCCGCTCACCGGCTGATCCACAGCCTCTCGGCCATCCTTTGCCGATCCTTTACCCTGGGAGGGCCACTCGGTCCTCCATGAAAGGTTGTGTGCCTCCGCCCATGGGCGAGCCCCCCGGTCCGCGACACCGCGCATCCGTCCCCGTCCTGCCCGACCATGGGACAGAGGTGACCCGATGACCGAAGTGCTCCTCCTTCTGGCGGCGATCCTGCTCTCGCTCGCCTGCGGCGCGTTCGTCGCGGCCGAGTTCTCCCTCACCACCGTCGAGCGGGCCGAGCTGGAGCGGGCGGTCGAACGCGGCGAGCGGGGCGCGGCGGGCGCGCTCAAAGCCGTACGGAACCTGACGTTCCAGCTCTCCGGCGCGCAGCTCGGCATCACGGTGACCAACCTGGTGGTCGGCATGCTCGCCGAGCCGTCGATCGCCGCGCTGATCTCCGGCCCGCTGCAGGATCTCGGCGCCTCCCACGCGATGGCGCGCTCCCTGGCGCTGGTGATCGGCACGGGCCTGTCGACGGTGTTCCTGATGGTGGTGGGCGAGTTGGTGCCCAAGAACTGGGCGATCTCCTCGCCGCTGGCCGTGGCCAAGCGGGTCGGCAACGCGCAGCGCTGGTTCAGCGCCGCGTTCCGCCCGTTCATCACTCATCTGAACAACACGGCCAACCGCATCGTGCGCCGCATCGGCCTGGAGCCCGCCGAGGAGCTGGAGTCCGCGCGCGGGCCCCAGGAACTGGCGGCGCTCGCCCGGCACTCCGCCAAGGAGGGCGCGCTGGAGCCGGACACCGCCGAGCTGTTCGTCCGCACGCTGAACCTCGCCGACCTCACCGCGGAGAACGTGATGACCCCGCGCGTCCAGGTCATCGCCCTGGACGCGCAGGCGACGTGCGAGGACGTCGCCAACGTGACCCGGGCGACCGGGCTGTCCCGGTTCCCCGTGTACCGCGAGACCCTCGACGCCGTCGTCGGCACCGCACATGTCAAGGACGTTCTGGCGCTGCCCGCGGAGCGCCGTGCGCGGGTGCCCGTGTCGGAGCTGATGCGCGAACCGCTGCTGGTCCCCGGATCGCTCACCGTCGACCGGCTGCTGGACCGGCTCTCCGGCCGGCGCACCATGGCCGTGGTGATCGACGAGTACGGCGGCACGGCGGGCGTGGCCACCCTGGAGGACATCGTCGAGGAGGTCGTCGGCGAGGTCCGCGACGAGCACGACCCGCACGAGACCCCCGATCTGGACCGGGCCGGCACCGACGAGGACGGCCGGACGCTGTTCTCGGCCGACGGCTTTGCCCGAGTGGACCAGCTCGCCCGGGTCGGCATGCGCGTGCCGGAAGGGCCCTACGAGACCCTCGCCGGGCTCGTGGCCGCCTCGCTCGGCCGGATCCCGGAGGCCGGCGACACCCTCGAGGTCGCCGGCTGGCGGGTGGACGTGGTGGACGCCACCGGCCGCCGCGCGGCGCGCGTCCTGCTGCACGCGCCGGCCGGCGACAGGGCCGTGACGGAAGGACGGCCGGCCACGGGGACCACCGACGACAAGGGGGCGCGGCGATGACCGTCGTACAGCTGCTGATCGGTCTGGCGACACTGGTCGTCAACGCCTTCTTCGTGGGTGCCGAGTTCGCACTGATCTCGGTCCGCCGCAGCCAGATCGAGCCGTACGTCGACCGGGGCGACCGGCGCGCCAGGAGCGTGCTCTGGGGCCTCGAGCACGTGTCGGCGCTGATGGCGGCGGCGCAGCTCGGCATCACGCTGTGCACGCTGATCCTCGGCATCGTCGCCGAGCCGGCGATCGCCCATCTGCTGGAGCCGGTGTTCCACGCGGTCGGGGTCCCGAAGGGCGCGGGGCACGTGGTGTCCTTCGTGATCGCGCTGACACTGGCGACGTATCTGCACATGCTGCTCGGTGAGATGGTGCCGAAGAACGTCGCGCTCGCCGAGCCGGTGCGCAGCGCCCTGCTGCTGGGTCCGCCCCTGGTCGCCCTCTCCCGCGCGCTGCGCCCGGTGATCTTCACGATCAACGCCTTCGCCAACATGCTGCTGAGGCTGCTGCGGGTCGAGACCCGTGACGAGGTCGTCGCCTCCTTCTCGGACGCCGAACTGGCCCAGATCGTGAAGGACTCGGGCGAAGCCGGCCTGATCGACGACCGCGCGCAGGAGCGGCTGCACGACGCGCTGGAGCTGGGCCGTCGGCCGGTGCGGGACGTGGTGCTGCCGTTGGAGCGGGTGGTCTACGCGCGCGTCGGCGTCACCGCGGAGGGCCTGGAGCGGCTGTCGGCGGAGTCCGGGTTCTCCCGGTTCCCGGTGGTGGACGAGCAGCGCCGGATCGTCGGCTACCTGCATGTGAAGGACGCCCTGGACGCCTCACCGCGCGACATGCCGTTCCGGCTGACGGAGATGCGGCCCATCGCGCGGGTGCGGGAGAACACGCCGATGGACGACGTCCTCACCGCCATGCGCGGCAGCCGTACGCACCTGGCGGCCGTGCTCGGGGCGGACGGCCGGCTGGCCGGGCTGGTGACGATGGAGGACGTCCTGCAGGAGCTGTTCGGACAGCGTGCCGAGCGCGGCTGAGGCCGACCGACCGACGGGTATGTGCCACGGGATACCATCTGTGTCGCCATGCAGACGAACCCCACCCACAGCAGCCTCGTCGCCCTCGGCGACTCCTTCACCGAGGGCATGTCGGACCGGCTCCCCGACGGCACCTACCGCGGCTGGGCCGACCTCCTCGCCGGCCGGATGGCGGCCACCGCTCCCGGCTTCCGGTACGCCAACCTGGCCGTGCGCGGCAAGCTGATCCGGCAGATCGTCGACGAGCAGGTCGAGACGGCCGCGGCGATGCGCGCCGACGTCGTCACCCTGGTCGGCGGGCTCAACGACACCCTGCGGCCCAAGTGCGACATGCAGCAGGTGCGGGATCTGCTCACCGAGGCCGTGGAGCGGCTGGCCCCGCACTGCAAGCAGCTGGTGCTGATGCGCAGCCCCGGCCGGCAGGGGCCGGTCCTGGAGCGTTTCCGGCCGCGCATGGAGGCGCTGTTCGCCTGTGTCGACGAGCTCGCCGAGCGGCACGGCGCGCTGGTCGTCGACCTGTACGGGGCGCCCGCGCTCGGCGACCCCCGGCTGTGGGACGTCGACCGGCTCCATCTGACGGCGGACGGGCACCGCAGGGTCGCGGAGGCGGTCTGGCAGACGCTCGGCTACCCCGCGGAGGACCCCGAATGGCATCTGCCCCCGGAGGCGACACTGCCGCCGCGCTGGGTGGCGCGGCGGGCCGCCGACGCCCGGTTCGCCCGGCAGCACCTGCTGCCGTGGATCGGCCGCCGGCTCACCGGCCGCTCCTCGGGCGACGGCATGCCGCCGAAGCGGCCCGAGCTGCTGCCGTACGAGGGGCTGTAGCGCCCTCCTGTAGGTTCCTCCAGCACACCCCGTGGCGCCGGCCTGCAGGAATCGCCAGTAGACTCCCTGTACGTGACAGCTGCGCCCGCCAAGCCCCGTATCCCGAACGTCCTCGCCGGACGCTACGCCTCCGCCGAGCTCGCCACGCTTTGGTCCCCCGAGCAGAAGGTGAGGCTGGAGCGGCAGCTCTGGCTCGCCGTGCTGCGGGCCCAGAAGGACCTCGGGATCGAGGTTCCCGACGCGGCGATCGCCGACTACGAGCGTGTCCTCGACCAGGTCGACCTGGCCTCGATCGCCGAGCGCGAGAAGGTCACCCGCCATGACGTGAAGGCACGGATCGAGGAGTTCAACGACCTCGCCGGGCACGAGCACGTGCACAAGGGCATGACCTCCCGCGACCTCACCGAGAACGTCGAGCAGCTCCAGATCCGCCTCTCCCTGGAGCTGATCCGCGACCGCGTGGTGGCCGTGCTGGCGCGCCTGGGCCGGCTGGCCGGGGAGTACGGCGAGCTGGTCATGGCCGGCCGCTCGCACAACGTGGCCGCGCAGGCCACCACCCTGGGCAAGCGCTTCGCGACGGCGGCCGACGAGCTGCTCGTCGCGCACGGCCGGGTGGAGGAGCTGCTGGGGCGCTACCCGCTGCGCGGCATCAAGGGCCCGGTCGGTACGGCGCAGGACATGCTGGACCTGCTCGGCGGGGACGCGGACAGGCTGGCGGAGCTGGAGCGGCGCATCGCCGGTCACCTGGGTTTCTCCGAGGCCTTCACCTCGGTCGGCCAGGTCTACCCGCGCTCGCTCGACTACGAGGTCGTCACCGCGCTGGTGCAGCTGGCCGCCGCGCCGTCGTCGCTGGCGAAGACGATCCGGCTGATGGCCGGGCACGAACTGGTCACCGAGGGCTTCAAGCCGGGCCAGGTCGGTTCCTCCGCGATGCCGCACAAGATGAACACCCGCTCCTGCGAGCGCGTCAACGGCCTGATGGTGATCCTGCGCGGCTACGCCTCGATGACCGGCGAGCTGGCCGGCGACCAGTGGAACGAGGGCGACGTGTCCTGCTCGGTGGTGCGCCGGGTCGCGCTGCCGGACGCGTTCTTCGCGCTCGACGGCCTGCTGGAGACGTTCCTGACGGTGCTCGACGAGTTCGGCGCCTTCCCGGCGGTCGTCGCCCGGGAGCTGGACCGCTACCTGCCGTTCCTCGCCACCACCAAGGTGCTGATGGGCGCGGTGCGCGCGGGTGTGGGCCGTGAGGTCGCGCACGAGGCGATCAAGGAGAACGCCGTCGCCACGGCCCTGGCGATGCGCGAGCAGGGCGCCGAGCGCAACGACCTCCTCGACAAGCTCGCCGACGACGAGCGGCTGCCGCTCGGCCGGGACGAACTGCAGGCACTGATGGCGGACAAGCTGTCCTTCACCGGTGCCGCGAGCGACCAGGTGACGGCCGTGGTGGGCCGCATCGACGAGATCGTGAAGCAGCGCCCGGAGGCCGCCGGCTACACCCCCGGGGCGATCCTCTGACGCGCTTCACCCAGGAGGAGCTGGAGGCCGCCCGCGACCGCCTCGTGCCGGACGTGGTCGCGGACGGCCTGCGCGTGCTGTTCTGCGGCATCAACCCGGGTCTGATGACGGCTGCGACCGGTCATCACTTCGCACGTCCCGGCAACCGCTTCTGGCCCGCGCTGCACCGCTCGGGCTTCACTCCCAGGCTGCTGCCGCCGGCTGAACAGCGGGAGCTGCTGTCGTACGGGCTCGGCATCACCAATGTGGTGGCGCGGGCGACCGCGCGGGCCGACGAGCTGAGCGCCGAGGAGTACCGGGAGGGCGGGCGGCTGCTCGCCGTGAGGGTGGCCCGGCTGCGTCCGCGGTGGCTGGCCGTGCTGGGCGTCACCGCCTACCGCGCGGCGTTCGACGATCCCCGGGCCCGGGTGGGCCCGCAGGTGCGGACCATCGGCGGGACCCGGGTGTGGGTGCTGCCCAACCCGAGCGGGCTGAACGCGCACTGGACACCGGCCACACTGGCGGAGGAGTTCGGACGGCTGCGGGAGGCTGCGGCGGACCGGTGACGGCCGGGGCTCAGGGCGGCGCGGTCTCCGTGACCACCGCCAGCAGCTGGATCGCGTCGGCCGCGTCCCGGTCCGCGACGGCCACGGCGACCCAGCGGCCGGTGCCCTGCACCTCCCACAGCCAGGCCATGTCCGCGCGGAGGCTGAGCCACCGCCATGGCTCGGGTATCTCCTCCTCTGCCGTGCGCAGCAGGACCGTCTGCAGGTTCCAGGGGTCGGTGTCCCCCCAGCGGGAGGCCAGTACCTCGTACACGGCGTCGCGGTCCTTCTCGAACTGGTCCGCCGTCACCGCCCACTGAGCCGGGTCGCCGCCCGGGCCGTCGCCGGTCTGCAGCACGGCGACATGGTGGCCCGGTCCTCCGAAGCCGACGTCCGACGGACCGTGCTCCGCCGGGAAGGGGCGGAAGCACAGCTCGTCGATGAGGGCGATGTGCTGTGCGATGTCCATGGAACCAGTAAACCCGCCGCCACTGACAGTTGGCGGGCCGTCAGCCGACTCCCGGTCAGGCGTCCCGGCGGCGCTGGCTCCATGGCACGGCCAGAAGGGCGGCGGCCGTCCACGGCGCGGCCACCGCAAGTCCCGACCACGGGTTGGGGGTTCCGTCGTAGGCCTCGTGCAGGACGATCTGCCCGGCGCGGTCGGGCAGGAAGTCGACGACCGTGCCGGTGGCGTCGCCGATCACGAAGGACACCTCGCCGCACGGCTCGTGGTGGGGACGGAGACCGTGAAGACCCATTTGAGCGGTGTCCTGACGAAGCTGGGGTGCGCGACCGCACCCAGGCGGTGATCACGGCCTACGAGTCGGGCTTCGTGGCGCCGGGATGACCCGGGTCCGCCCGGTGTCCCCGGGGGCGCCCCGCCCGGAGGTCGCCCGGGTCCTCGGCGCCGAGTACGATCCGGCCAACACGCGCACGAGCTGGGAGGACGGACGGTGGGTCGGCTGACCGGCGGGGATCCCTCGCTGCTGCGAAGGATCAACTCCGCGGTGGTGCTGCACGCGTTGCGGGCCACGGACTGCGCGACGCTGACCGAGGTCACCCGGGTCACGGGGCTGTCCCGGCCCACCGTCGAGGGCGTCGTCGAGGGGCTCATGGAGGCCGGTCTCGTCGTGGAGACGGCGGCGGAGGAGGGTGCCGCCCGGCGGCAGGGGCGGCCGGCGCGGCGGTTCCGGTTCCGGGCCGAGGCGGGGCATCTGCTCGGCCTGGAGATCGGTGTGCACCGGGTGGCCGCGCTGCTGGCCGATCTGGACGGCCGGGTGATCGGCGCCCAGGCGAGGGACGTCGACGAGACGGTCGACGCCGACGAGCGGCTGGAGCGGCTCGGCACGGCCGTCGCGGAGCTGCTGCACCGGGCCGGTGTGCCGCGCGGCTCCCTGCGGGCCGTCGGCGTGGGCACCCCGGGGATCGTCGAGGCGGACGGCACGGTGGCGCTGGGCACGGCGCTGCCCGGCTGGACGGGACTGGGGCTCGGTGAGCGGCTGAGCCGGTCCTTCAAGTGCCCGGTGCTGGTGGAGAACGACGCGAACGCCGCGGTCGTCGCCGAGCACTGGAAGGGCGCCGCCCGGGAGACCGACGACGTGGTGTTCGTGCTGGCCGGGCTGAGTCCGGGCGCCGGATCACTGATCGGCGGACGGCTGCACCGCGGATACGGCGGGGCCGCCGGCGAGATCGGGGCGCTGCATCTGCTGGGCCGGGAGGCAACCCCGGAGGCACTGCTGTCCACCACGGACGAGCCGCTGCACCCGCTGGACGAGCAGGCGGTCACGGAGGTCTTCGCCCAGGCCCGGAAGGGCGACCAGCGGGCGCTGGCGGCCATGGACCGTTTCATCCACCGGCTGGTCCACGACGTGGCGGCGCTGGTGCTGGCACTGGACCCGGAGCTGGTCGTGATCGGCGGCTGGGCGGCCGGCCTGGACGACGTGCTGGAGCCGCTGCGCGGTGAACTGGCCCGCTACTGCCTGCGCCCGCCGAAGGTCGCCCTGTCCCTGCTGGGCGAGGCGGCGGTCGCCACGGGCGCGGTGCGGCTCGCTCTCGACCATGTGGAGGAGCAACTGTTCGCCGTGGAGGGCACGGTGACGGCACGCCGCTGACGCCCGCGCGGCGGGCCGGGCGGGCGGAGGGCGCGTGGGCCCGCGGCCGACCCGGCCGCCCGGTCCGCCCTCAGGACGCCTGGCGATCCGGGCCGTGGTGGATCTGCACATCGCCGAAGTCGCCGAACGTCAGCCGGCAGGTGTCCGCGCGGTACGTGGCCACGGAGAGCGCCGCGGTGCGTCCGCGGGCGATGAAGCGCGTGGTGACGACCAGGACGGGCGCGCCCGGCAGACGGTCCAGTTCCCGGGCGTCGTCCGCGCGGGCGGAACCGAGCTCGACGGCGTTCTCCTGCCGCTCCAGCTCCAGGCGCTGCAGTTCACGCAGCACCGCACGCGCGCGTGCCGCCCCGGAGGGCGCGTCGATGCCGGACAGGTCGGGCACCGAGACCGCCGGGATGTACAGCAGTTCGGCGGCCACGGGCTGGCCGTGGGAGACACGGGAGCGGCGCACGACGTGCACGGGCTCGCCGCGGCCGGTGACCAGGGTCTCGGCGACGGCGGCGGGCGGTACCTCCAGGGCGCAGTCGAGCGTCTGCCAGGCGTCGAGCGGCCCGCCGGGCCAGGCGTGCTGCGTCGTGCCGACGGAGACGCCCATGCGCGGCGGGGCGACGGTGGTGCCCACCCCGCGGCGGCGCTGCAGCCTGCCTTCCAGCTCGAGCTGCTCCAGGGCCTGACGGAGCGTGGCGCGGGCGACACCGAAGCGGGCGGCGAGATCGCGCTCGTTGGGCAGGATCTCGCCCACCGAGAACTCCGAGTCCAGCGCCTCGCTGAGCACGGTCTTGAGGTGCCAGTACTTCGGTTCCGGCACCGTTTCCAGCTGCGTGGTCCCCACCCTGTCCTCCACGATCGCCGAGTCCGGCCGCGTTTTAGCGCCCTTGTTTATTAAAGGTTGTTTCACTTATCTGCGACCATAAGGCGGCCCTCACCCTTGGTCAATACCAATCGGCGCCACGGCGAGGCCCCCGCCGGTGGATGACGGGGGCCAGGTGGCGGGGACCGGCCGCTACGGAACGAGCCGGCGGAGCTTGTCGGGGTTGCGGATGACGTACACCGCCTGGACACGCCCGTCGGCGACATCGAGCTGGAGTACGGAGTCGGGCCTGCCGCCCGACAGGACGAGCACCGCGGGCCCCCCGTTGAGCTCCAGGAAGCGGATGGCCGCGTCCTGGATACCCTTGCCGGCCACGCCGATGAGGAAGCGCCCCACGTGGTCGGCGCTCTCCAGGACCCGCAGCGGGGCGCGCGACTTGCCGCCGCTGTCGCCGACGAGGCGTACGTCCGGCGCGAGCAGTTCCATCAGCTGCGCCAGATCGCCGCCGGCTGCCGCGGCCATGAACCGCTCCGTGAGGGCGCGCCGCCGGGCGGGGTCGACGTCGTAGCGCGGGCGCCGCTCCTCGACGTGCTTGCGCGCGCGTCCCGCGAGTTGGCGTACGGCCGGTTCGCCGCGGTCGAGCATGGCCGCGATGTCGGCGTACGGGTGGCCGAAGGCCTCCCGCAGGACGAACACCGCGCGTTCCAGGGGTGACAGGGACTCCATCACGACGAGGACGGCGAGGGAGACGGAGTCGGCGAGCACGGCCCGCTCGGCGGTGTCCGGGGCGGTGTCGCCGAACTCCGTGACGTACGGCTCGGGCAGCCACGGGCCGACGTAGGTCTCGCCGCGCGCCTTGATCTGGCGCAGCCGGTCGATGGCGAGGCGGGTGGTGACGCGCACCAGGTAGCCGCGGGGTTCGCGCACCGCGGACCGGTCGCCGCCCGACCAGCGCAGCCAGGCCTCCTGGACCACGTCCTCCGCGTCGGCCACCCGGCCCAGCATGCGGTAGGCGACGCCCAGGAGGACGGGACGGTGCTCTTCGAAGACGTCGGTCAGGGTGTCGGTGGTCACGCCACCATCCCAGCCGACGCGCGCGGCCGTGTCCAGGCGGCTCCGCTTCGCGCCGAAGGGGGTGGGGCGGTCACCGGCACCCAGGGGCTACCCGTCGGTAGCAATTGCTGACAAGCTGTCTACGACGCCGGGCGGCGTCCGTTTCCGCGAGTCCCAGACGAGGAGCACCCTCATGTCCGCGACCGTCCCCTTCAAGGTCACCTCTCCCCTCGGCCCGCAGACCGTGACCCTGTCCTACGCGCGCGTGGGCCGCGGCGAACCGCTGCTCCTGCTGCACGGCATCGGTCACCACCGCCAGGCGTGGGACCCGGTGGTGGACATCCTCGCGACCGAGCGCGAGGTGATCGCCGTGGACCTGCCCGGGTTCGGCGCGTCCCCCGCGCTGCCCGACGGCCTCGCCCACGACCTGCCCACGATGAACGCCGCGCTCGGCGCCCTGTGCGAGGCGCTGGAGCTGGACCGGCCGCACGTGGCGGGCAACTCGCTCGGCGGCCTGCTGGCCCTGGAGCTCGGCCGCGAGCGGCTCGTCCGCTCCGTCACCGCCCTGTCCCCGGCGGGCTTCTGGACGCAGACCGAGCGGCGGTACGCCTTCGCCGTGCTGTCCGGCATGCGGCGGATCGCCGAGCGGATGCCGCTGCCGCTGGTCGAGCGCCTTGCCCGTTCCGCGGCCGGGCGGGCGGCACTGACGAGCACCATCTACGCCCGTCCCGGGCGGCGTTCGCCGGAAGCCGTGGTCGCCGAGACGCTCGCGCTCGCCGGAGCCGCCGGCTTCGCCGAGACCCTCCGCGCGGGCACCGCCGTACGGTTCACCGACGACGTGCCCGGCATCCCGGTGACCGTCGCCTGGGGCGCCCGGGACCGGCTGCTGATTCCCCGGCAGGGTGTCCGCGCCAAGCAGATCATTCCCAGGGCCCGACTGGTCCGGCTGCCCGGCTGCGGCCATGTCCCGATGAACGACGACCCGGCGCTGGTCGCCCGCGTCGTCCTCGACGGCAGCCGCACGACGGGCTGACGGCCACGACCGGCCGACGGCGAAGCGCCGTCCGGTCCGGCCCCGGGCGCAGGCCACCGGGGCGGCCGAGGCGCCCCCTCCCGCCGCGGTGCGATCAGTTGTTCACTTGGGGTTTGCGTGCGAGCCGCGCCGCCCGCGTAGGTGTGGCAGCGCACACTGGCCGGAATCCCGCCCTGGAGGCGCATCCATGTCACACCGTCCGTTCCCCGGCCGTCGCGCCGTGCTGCGCGGCTCGCTCGCGGCCTCGGCGGCCCTGACCCTGCCCGCCGCGCTCGGCACACCGCCCGCCTTCGCCCGCTCCGGGCGCCCGCGGGCCGACTGGGGTGTGCAGGCCGGCGACGTGACCCGTGACGCGGGGCTGGTGTGGGTGCGGTCCGACCGCCCGGCCCGGATGATCGTCGAGACGTCGGCGACCGAATCGTTCCGGCACCCGCGCCGATGGCACGGCCCGCTGCTCGGCCCGGCCACCGACCTCACCGGCACCACCCGGCTGCGCGGACTGCCGCCGGGCGAGCAGATCCACTACCGCGTGCTGCTCGCCGACCCCGACGACCCGCGCCGCACCGGTGAACCGGTGACCGGTACCTTCCGCACGGTTCCGGCCCGGCGGCGGGACGGTGTGCGCTTCCTGTGGTCCGGCGATCTGGCCGGTCAGGGCTGGGGCATCAACCCCGACCTGGGCGGTTACCGCATCTTCGACGCGATGGCCCGGCTCGACCCGGACTTCTTCCTGTTCAGCGGCGACACCGTGTACGCCGACGGGCCCATCGCCGCGACCGCCGCCCTCCCGGACGGCGGCATCTGGCGGAACATCACCACCGAGGAGAAATCCAAGGTCGCCGAGACCCTGGCCGAGTTCCGGGGCAACTTCCGTTACAACCTGCTCGACGCGCACCTGCGCCGGTTCAACGCGCGGGTGCCGTCGATCGTGCAGTGGGACGACCACGAGGTGCGCAACAACTGGTATCCCGGGCAGCGGATCGCGGACACCGACACCCGTTACACGGAGAAGAGCGTCGATGTACTGGCGGCCCGGGCGCGGCGCGCGTTCAGTGAGTACTTCCCGATGTCGACGCTGCGGCCGGGCGCCCGGGAGGGCCGGGTGTACCGGGTGCTGCGGCAGGGGCCGCTGCTGGACGTCTTCGTGCTGGACATGCGGACGTACCGGGGAGCCAACTCCTCCGGTGACGAGGCCGTGGACCCGCAGGGCATCCTGGGGCGCGAGCAACTCGACTGGCTCAAAAGAGAGCTGGCCCGGTCACGGGCGGTGTGGAAGGTGATCGCCGCGGACATGCCGATCGGCCTGGTCGTCCCGGACACCACCGAGGGCCGGAGAAACATCGAGGGGGTGGCCCAGGGCGACCCGGGAGCGCCGCTGGGACGGGAACTGCAGATCGCGGAACTGCTGCGGTTCGTCAAGCACCGGCGGATCACCGGCACGGTGTGGCTGACGGCGGACGTGCACCACACGTCCGCACAGCACTACCAGCCCGGGCGGGCCGCGTTCGGTGACTTCGAGCCGTTCTGGGAGTTCGTCTCCGGACCGCTCAACGCGGGGGCCTTCCCGGCCGTCGCGCTCGACTCCACCTTCGGTCCGGAGCGGGTGTGGGTGAAGGCTCCGAGCGCGTCGAACGTCTCACCCGCCGGCGGTTACCAGTTCTTCGGGGAGGTCGACATCGACGGCGACAGCGGGGAGCTGACGGTGCGGATGCGGGAGCAGGACGGTGCCGTGCTGTTCACCAAGACGCTGCGGCCGGGCCTCGTCGGTCAGTAACGCAGTAAATCGGACAGAAGTACTCCTTTACTCATCAGTCACAGTGCGTTCGTGATCACGAAACACGATTCCTTCACAGTGGGTTGTATGAGTCGAGACATGTCCGAAGTGATGAACACCCGACACGGAGGCCCCGCGCACCGCCGGTGGCACCCGACCGGACTCGCCGCGCGGTGCACGGCGGCCTTCCAGTCATGGTGGGCGCGACGCCACGGCCACGCACCGCCGGCGCACGATACCGGCGACGCCCCTCCGCCCTCCGCCGCGGCCGGGGAGCGCGTGCTGTGGCGGATGCGCACGACGGTGAAGGACGAGCCGGGCTCGCTGGCCGCACTGTGCACGGCGCTGGCCGAGCGACGGGTCGACATCCTGAGCCTGCAGACGCATCCGCTGGGCGAGGACACCGTGGACGAGTTCCTGCTGCGCGCACCGGCGGGAACCGACCTCATCGCCGCGGTGTCGCTCGCCGGGGGCCGGGACACCTGGACCGAGCGGGCCGACGCCCACGACCTGGTGGACGCTCCGACCCGGGTGCTGGGACTGGCCGCCCGCACCGCCACGGACGCCGCCGAACTGCCGCTGGCCCTGCGTCAGCTGCTCGGGCGGTGCACCATCCGCTCCCGGCCCTCCACGCCGGCCTCCGGCGGGGCGGCGGCCGGGACGGTGCCGGCGGAGGGCTCGCTGGAGGAGACGGTGATCCGGCTGCGCGCCCCCGGAGGCGGGGTGCTCACCGTCGAGCGGCCGTATCTGCCGTTCACCCCCACCGAGTTCGCGCGGGCCCGCGCGCTGGTGGAACTCGACACCCGGCTGGGGCCGCGCATGCCGCGTGGCCGTGACGTGCTCACGCTGCCGGAGGGCCGTGACATCTCCGTGCGCCGGGCGGACACCGGCGACCTGGCCGCCGCGCGGGCGATGCACGAGCGGTGCTCCACCGAGACCCTGCGGATGCGCTACCACGGGCCGGTCGGCGACGCGGACCGCTACCTCAACCACCTGCTGAGCCCGCGCTTCGGGCGGACACTCGTCGCGCAGACCGATGCGGGCCGCGTCGTCGCCCTCGGTCATCTGCTGTGGGACGGCGACGAGACCGAGGTCGCGATGATCGTGGAGGACACCTGGCAGCGCCGGGGCATCGGCGCCCGGCTCCTCACCCGGCTGGTGTCGATGGCGGCCGAGGCGGGCTGCTCCCAGGTGTACGCCGTGACGCAGGCGTCCAACACCGGCATGGTCGCCGCGATGCGCGGACTGGGCCTTCCTCTCGACTACCAGATCGAGGAGGGCACCCTGGTCGTCACGGCCCGCCTGGACGGCGTACCGGCGCGCCGGGTGCGGGAGTCCGGCGAGCGTGTCGGCCGGTCCCCGGCGCCTCGTCCGGCGACTTCGTGAGGTCTCGGCGTCCGGCGACGTCATGACGTCATCGCGTCCGGCGACGCGCAACGGCCCGGCGGGAACCGCCGGGCCGTTGCCCGTGTGCGCGGGGCCTCAGCTCCGAGCCAGCTCCTCCGGCCGGGCGGGCGTGCCGGTCCGCTCCCCCAGGGCCGCGTCCAGGTCGGCCCACAGGTCCTCGACGTCCTCGAGGCCGACCGAGAGCCGCAGCAGCCGGTCGCTGACCCCTGCGTCCCTCCGGTCGTCGGCGTCGACGATGCGGTGGCTGATGGACGCCGGGTGCTGGATGAGGGAGTCCACGCTGCCGAGGCTCACCGCCGGAGTGATCAGCCGTACTCCGGCGATCACCTCGTGCGGGTCGCCCTGCACCTCGAACGAGACCATCGCCCCGCCGATGCTCGGGTAGTGCACCCGGGCCACGCGCGGGTCGGCGGCGAGCCGGGCGGCGAGTTCGGCGGCGTTCGCGGAGGCGGCCCGTACCCGCACCGGCAGGGTCGACAGGCCCCGCAGCAGCAGGTAGCCGGCCAGGGGATGCAGCACGCCGCCGGTGGCGAACCGCACCTGGCGCAGCTGCCCGGCGATCTCCTCGTCGCAGGCCACCACGCCCGCCAGGACGTCACCATGACCGCCGAGGTACTTGGTGGCGCTGTGCAGCACCAGCCGGGCGCCGTGCTCGGCCGGGCGCTGGAGGACCGGAGTGGCGAAGGTGTTGTCGACGAGGAGCGGCACGGAGCCGCAGGCGTGGGCGACGGCCCGCAGGTCGATCTCGGCGAGCGTGGGGTTGGCCGGGGACTCGACCAGCACCAGACCGGTGTCCGGGCGCAGCGCGTCGGCGACCCCGGCCGGGTCGGTCCAGGTCACCTCGGAGCCGAGCAGCCCGGCGGTCAGCAGATGGTCGCTGCACCCGTACAGGGGGCGTACGGCGACGACGTGCCGCAGTCCCATCGAGCCGCGCACCAGGAGCACCGCGCTGAGCGCGGCCATGCCGCTCGCGAACGCGACCGCCGATTCGGTGCCCTCCAGCCGCGCGAGGGCCGTCTCGAACCGGGCGACGGTGGGGTTGCCCAGCCGCCCGTAGACGGGCGGGCCGTCCGGTTCGGCACCGGTGGTGGCGAACGCGTCGATGCGAGCGGCCTCCGCGCGGCTGTCGTACGAGGGGTAGGTGGTGGACAGGTCGATCGGCGGGGCGTGCAGCCCGAGTCCGGCGAGGTCGTCCCGGCCGGCGTGCACGGCCTCGGTGGCGAGTGCTCTGGTGGTGCGTCGCGTGTCCATGCCCAGGT
Organism: Streptomyces malachitofuscus; assembly: GCF_055571035.1. NCBI lineage: Bacteria > Bacillati > Actinomycetota > Actinomycetes > Kitasatosporales > Streptomycetaceae > Streptomyces > Streptomyces malachitofuscus. The sequence goes on from NZ_JBVIGA010000009.1 coordinate 185,592, forward strand.
CCATGTACCGAAGGGTGAACACCGGCCGGGGTGCGAGCGCCGATTTCCGTGTTACGTTCGGCCAGTGGCCGAATCTGTCGTACTGGATCCGGTGGACCTTCATCTGCTGCGGCTGTTGCAGAACGACGCCCGGGCGACGTACCGGGATCTCGCCGCGCAGGTCGGGGTCGCACCGTCCACCTGTCTGGACCGGGTGACCCGTCTGCGCCGCTCGGGCGTGATCCTCGGGCACCGGCTGAAGCTGGACCCGGCCAAACTGGGCCGGGGCCTGCAGGCGCTGCTTTCGGTACAGGTCAGACCGCACCGGCGGGAGCTGGTCGGGCCGTTCGTGGAACGGATCCGGGCGTTGCCGGAGTCGCTGACCGTGTTCCATCTGACCGGGCCCGACGACTATCTGGTGCATGTCGCGGTCGCGGACATGACGGATCTGCAGCGGCTGGTGCTCGACGAGTTCACGTCCCGGCGCGAGGTGGCGCGGGTGGAGACGCGGCTGATCTTCCAGCAGTGGGACTGCGGGCCGATGCTGCCGGCTTCGCCCTCGGCTCAATCCGGGTGACGCGCGGCGGGCCGCATACCAGGATGGTCCGCATGTCACAGACCAACAGCGCGCTTCCCCGTCAGGTCGCCGACGCCTACGTCGACGAGCTCATCGCCCTCGATCCGGTCACCGGAACCTACCTCGGCGTCAAGGAGAGTTCCTCCCGGCTGCCCGATCTCTCGCCCGCCGGCCAGGAGGCGCTCGCCGAGCTGAACCGGGCCACGCTCGCGCGGCTCGACGAGGCCGAGCGGCTGCCCGGCGCGGACAGCGACATCGAGCGCCGCTGCGCGCGCCTGCTGCGCGAGCGGCTCACCGCGGAGCTGGCCGTGCACGAGGCCGACGAGGGGCTGCGCTCGGTGGGCAACTTGGGCACGGTCGCGCACTCGGTGCGGGAGGTGTTCACCGTGACCCCGGCCGGGACGGAGGAGGACTGGGCGGCGATCGCCCAGCGACTGCGCGCGGTCCCGGCCGCGCTGGCGGGCTACCGGGAGTCCCTGGCGCTGGGCCTGGAGCGCAAGCTCCACGCGGCGCCGCGCCCGACGGAGACGTTCGTCGGCCAGCTGACCGAATGGGCGGACACGGGCGGAGGGCGCGGCTGGTTCGAGGACTTCGCGGCCGCCGGCCCAGAGGCGCTGCGCGCGGAACTGGACGAGGGCGCCCGCGCGGCGACCGCGGCCGTGGTGGAGCTGCGGGACTGGATGCGCGACGTGTACGCGCCGGCCATCGAGGGCGCGCCGAACACCGTGGGCCGGGAGCGCTACGCCCGCTGGTCCCGCTACTACAACGGCACCGACCTGGACCTGGACGAGGCGTACGCCTACGGCTGGTCCGAGTACCACCGGCTGCTCGGCGAGATGAAGAAGGAGGCCGAGAAGATCCTTCCCGGCGCCGCCACGCCGTGGGTGGCGCTGGCGCACCTGGACGAGCACGGCCGGCACATCGAGGGGGTCGACGAGGTCCGCGAGTGGCTGCAGGGCGTGATGGACCGGGCGATCGAGGCCCTGGACGGCACGCACTTCGACCTCGCCGAGCGGGTGCGGAAGGTCGAGTCGCGGATCGCCCCGCCCGGCAGCGCGGCGGCGCCGTACTACACGCCGCCGTCGGAGGACTTCTCCCGGCCGGGCTGCACCTGGCTGCCCACCATGGGACTGACCCGCTTCCCCGTCTACGACCTGGTCTCGACCTGGTACCACGAGGGCGTCCCCGGTCATCACCTCCAGCTGGCGCAGTGGGTGCACGTGGCCGAGAACCTCTCCCGCTACCAGGCCTCGGTGGGCGGGGTCAGCGCCAACGCCGAGGGCTGGGCGCTGTACGCGGAGCGGCTGATGGACGAGCTCGGGTTCCTCACGGACGCGGAGGAGCGGCTCGGCTACCTGGACGCGCAGATGATGCGGTCGACCCGGGTCATCGTCGACATCGGCATGCACCTGGAACTGGAGATCCCGGCGGACTCGCCGTTCCACCCGGGCGAGCGCTGGACCCCGGAGCTCGCCGAGGAGTTCTTCGGTGCGCACAGCAGCCGCCCGGCGGACTTCGTGGAGAGCGAGATGACCCGGTATCTGACCATCCCGGGCCAGGCGATCGGCTACAAGCTCGGGGAGCGGGCGTGGCTGCTGGGCCGGGAGAACGCGCGCAAGCGGCACGGCGACGCCTTCGATCTCAAGGCCTGGCACATGGCCGCGCTCTCCCAGGGGTCTCTGGGTCTGGACGACCTGGTGGACGAGCTGTCGGCCCTGTGAGCCGGCTCAGCGCCGGAAGCCGCCCTCGGAGTCGATGACCTGTCCGGTGATCCAGCCCGCCTCGTCCGTGGCCAGCCAGGCGATGAGGCGGGCGGGGTCGTCGGGCATGCCCCAGCGGCCGGCGGGGAAGCGTGCGGCGACGGCGTCGTAGATCTCGCCGCTCAGGTAGTCGGTGTCGACCGGGCCGGGGTTGACCGTGTTCACGGTGACCGCATGCTCGGCCAGCGCGGTCGCCAGGGAGCGGGTGATGGAGGCGAGCGCGCCCTTCTGGAGGGCGTAGGCGATCTCGCCGGGCATCCCTCCGGCGATGTCCTGCCCGGAGGTCATCATCACCACGCGCCCGCCGGGGGTGCCGGGCGGCAGCGCGGCGCGGTGCCGGGCGTGGGCCTGGACCAGCAGCAGCACCGAGCGGGCGTCGACGGCCCAGTGCGCGTCGAGCATGACGGCGTCGATCGCGTCGAGGTCACCGTCGGAGCCGCTGAGGGCGTGGTTGGCGACGACGATGTCGAGCCGGCCGCCGAGCGCCTCCGCCGCGCGGGCGTGCAGTTCGGCGGGTGCCTCGGGGCCGGTGAGGTCACCGGGGCCGGCGAGCACCGTCGCGTCGGGGTCGCCGAGGGCGTCGCGGACGGAGGCGGTCACGTCCTCGATCCGGTCGGCGCCCCAGGGCATGCCGGCGTCGTGCGGCACGTGATGGTGCAGGTAGACGCTCGCCCCGTGGGCGGCGAGCCGCCGGGCGACGGCATGGCCGATGCCGCCGCGCCGGCTGGCCCCGGTGACCAGCGCGGTCCGGCCGCGCAGGGGCAGGGGGTCGCGGCGGAGCTCCTCGGGGGCGGGATGCGGAAGCCTGGGCACGATCCCCCATGATGGGGTGCGTGCCGGGCCGTCGCACCCGAATATCCGCAGCCCCCCGGTGCGGAACGGGTCAGGTCAGCGGTCGGAGCTGGACCAGGACCAGCCAGGTTTCCGGGCCTGGCTGCGCCTCGGCCGCGCGGACGGCGTAGCGGCCGGGGGCGAGTGCCAGGCGCACGTGGTCGGTGCCCGTGGAGCCGGTGCCGGGCCAGGCCGCGTCGAACAGGACGACCGTGCCCGGCACCTTCCACTGCACCTCGGGCTGCCACCGCGCGGTGCGCAGCGCCGCCGGGATGCTCGCCAGCAGCTCGGCCTCGCAGTCCCCGGCGATCCACCGGACGAGGGTGCCGTGCTCGGGGAGGAAGGCGGTGGCGGCGGGCTCGTCGCCGAGGACAAGGGCTGCGGCGTCGCCGACCGGGAGGAGCCCGACGAGTCCGTCCACCTCGCAGGCCCGGTCGTAGTCCGAGGCCGTCTCCTCGCCGTCGGCGCCCGTCCAGAACGGCAGTACGGTCTCCGGCACCGCGATGAGCGGTCCACCGCCCGACTCCACCCACTCGACCGTGCCCGGCTCCGCGTATCGCACCATGGCGCAGAACCTACCGGGTCGATCCGCTTACCGGAGCCGTGGGTTCAGCATCCGCAGTCGTCGGCTCCCGCGGGTGCGGTCAGCGGGTCGGCGGCGCGGCGCCCGCGTTCGCGCCAGGTCTCGAACTCGAAACCCTCGCGCACCCAGTACTCGTAGCCGCCGAGCATCTCCTTGACCTGGTAACCGAGTTCGGCGAGGGCGAGCGCGGCGCGGGCGGCGCCGTTGCAGCCGGGGCCCCAGCAGTACGTCACCACCGGCACGGACGGATCCAGTAGTTCGGCGGCCCGACCGGGCACGAGGGCGGTGGGGAGGTGCACCGCACCGGGGACATGGCCCTGGTCCCAGGCCTCGGTGGAGCGGCAGTCCACCAGGACGAATCCGGGCTCGCCACCGTCCGCGAGCGCGGCGGCCACGTCGGAGACGTCGGTGTGGAAGGCGAGGCCGGCACGGAAGTGGGCGGCGGCCGCGGCCGGGGAGGCGGGGGCGACGCGCAGGACGGGGTTCAGTGTGATGGTCATAAGAGAGAAACTACGGGCGCGGAATCGGCGTCTGAAGTGAGGATCCCCGGACCTGCTCTTGATCGGCCAGGGATTTCCCTGCTACATCTCGGAGATGGCCGCGTATTCACCGGACGCCACGGACTGGCGCATTCTGGACGTCCTCCAACGGGAGGGACGGGCCAGTTTCGCCGAGCTCGCCCGCGCCGTCTCGATGTCCGCCAGCGCGGTCACCGAGCGGGTGCGGCGGATGGAGGAGGCCGGGGTCATCCGCGGCTATGCGGCGGTGGTGGACCCGGAGCGGATCGGGCTGCCGATCCTGGCGTTCGTCCGGCTGCGTTATCCGACCGGCAACTACAAGCCGTTCCACGACCTCGTCGCCGCCACGCCCGAGATCCTGGAGGCGCACCATGTGACGGGCGACGACTGTTTCGTCATCAAGGTCGCCGCCCGCTCGATGCGGCACCTGGAGGAGGTGTCGGGACGGATCGGCGCGCTCGGCTCGGTGACCACCAGCGTGGTGTACTCCTCACCGTTGCCGCGCCGTCCCCTGGGCCGCTCCTAGCGCGTTCCACGCTGGCGCAGTTCCGAACCCGAGCGGCCCTTCACGACCTCCAGCTGGGCATGTATCCGCCGGCGCAGATCGGCGACGTGGCTGACGATGCCCACGCTGCGGTCCCGCTCGCGCAGGGAGTCCAGGACGTCCAGGACCTCGTCGAGCGTCTGGTCGTCCAGGCTGCCGAAGCCCTCGTCGATGAAGAGCGTGTCGAGCCGCACCCCGCCGGCCTCGTCGGTGACGACGTCCGCGAGACCCAGCGCGAGGGCCAGCGAGGCGAAGAAGGTCTCGCCGCCCGAGAGGGTCGCGGTGTCCCGCTCGCGTCCGGTCCAGGCGTCGACGACGTGCAGCCCGAGTCCGCTGCGGCCGCGGCCGGTGCGGTCGTCGGAGTGCACGAGGGTGTAGCGCCCGGACGACATGCGGTGCAGCCGTGCGGTCGCGGCGGCGGCGACCTGTTCGAGGCGGGCGGCGAGGACGTACGACTCCAGTCGCATCCGGCGTTCGTTGTCCGCCGAGGTACCGGCGGCGAGACCGGCCATGCGGGCCACCCGGTCGTACTCCTCGCGCAGCGGCCCCAGCCGGCGTACCGAGGCGGTGGCCCGTGCGGAGAGCCGGTCGAGTTCGGCACAGCGCCGGACGGCGGCGTCATGGGCGGAGGCCGCCTCGCGCGCCCTGCGCTCGGCCTCCGCGGCACTGCGCTGCGCGGCGGCGAGGTCGGCGGGCGGCCGCTGCGCGGCGGCGGCGGTCTCCGGCTCGGCGAGGACGGCCCGGACGGCCGCCTCCTCGTGCTGCCAGGCGTCCAGGCGCCGTTGCAGGGCGCGATGGGCGGCGTCGTCGAGGAGGGCGCCGGCGGCGGCCTGCGGGGTGTCGAAGCCCGCGCGGAAGGCGGCGTCGGACAGCCGGGCGTCGGTCTCCTTGAGCCGCTGGGCCGCGGTCTCGGCGGCGCGCGCGGCATCGGCGGCGTCCGTGAGCCGCGCGACGTTCTGCTCGAGTTGCGCGGCGCGCGCGGCCACGCTGCCGGCCTCCCCGCGCGCCTGGGCCAACTCTTCCTCCAGCGCGGCGCGTTCCCGGTCCAGCCGCTCACGGTGCCCCACCCGGGATGCGGCCCGGACGGCCGCCTCTCGCTGGGCGGCGACCCGCAGTTGGTGCTCACGCTCCGCCCCGCGCAGTTGTTCCTGCGCGGAGTGCAGCACGGAGGCGGCGTCCCGCGCCCGCGCGTACTGCTGCTCGAGCTCGTCGACCGCGCGGGAGAGCTGCTCGGTGGGGGTGTCCCCGGCCTCCGCGCCCGCGGCGGCCAGCGCCTCACGTATCTCGCCGAGCCGCCGCTCGGCCTCCGCGCGGCTGTCGTCGGCGCTCTGGTAGTCGGCGAGGGCGCGTTCCTCCGTCTCGCGGTCGACGTGTCCGTCGACCCTGCGGGCGGGGGCGGGGTGTTCGGTGGCGCCGCAGACGGCGCAGGGTTCGCCGTCGAAGAGGCCGGCGGCCAGTTCGGCGGCGATGCCGTTCAGCCGCTGTTCCTTGAGGTCGAGCCAGTGCTGCCGGGCGGCGAGTGCGCGCTCCCGCGCGGCGCGGGCCCGCTCGGCGGCCGTCTCCGTGTCCTCGGTGAGCCGGTCGCGCGTCCGCGCGGCGTTCAGCCGCTGCCGCGCGGGATCGCGCTGCACGGCGAGTTCCCCGGCCCGGGTCGCGGCCTGCTGCGCGGATTCGATGCGGGTCCCCAGCCTGGTCCGGGTCTCCTCCCAGGCGGCGAGCCAGGTCTCCGCCTCCTCCCGGACCTCCTCGTCGGCGTGTTCCTGGCGGTCCAGGGCGGCCCGCTCGCCGAGGAGTTCCGCCAGTCGCCGCTCGGCGCGGCGGGCCGACTCCAGACCGCCCAGTTCCTCGGCGGCCCTGCGGGCGGCGACGGCGAGTACGGCCGCCCCCGCGTCCGCCGGCGACGCCGGGAGCAGGGCTCGCGCGCGCTGCTCGGCACCGGCCGCCCGCCGGTGCTCGGCCTCGGCGGAGTCCCGCATCTCCAGGGCGGGGGCGACGGTCTCCGCCTTGCGGCCCCGCTCCATGCGGGCCTGGTCCTCCCGGTGGGCCGCGGAGGTCTCCTCGAGCCGCGCCGCCCGCTCCCGTGCCTCGGCGAACCGCCGCTGCAGCCGGTCGCGTTCACGTACGTCGTCCAGTTCCCGGTCGGCGTCCCGCAGGGCGGACTCCGCGGCGGCGAGGCGGCACTGCGCGACGCCGAGCTGTTCCCGCGCGGTGCTGCGGGCGACGGCGGCCGCGCCCAGCACCGCCTCGGCCAGTCCGGGCTCGCCGGGTTCCAGCGCGGGCAGTTCCATGGCGCCGCCCGCGGCCTGCTGCATCCGGTGCGCGTCGGCCAGCAGGCCGCTGTCGCCCTCGCGCACCCGGGACTCGGTGAGCCGCCGGCGCTCCGCGAGGCGTTTCTCCACGTCGGCGAAGCGGCGCGTGTCGAAGAGACGGCCCAGCAGCTTGCCGCGGGCCTCGGCGTCGGCGCGCAGGAAGCGGGCGAAGTCACCCTGGGGCAGCAGCACGACCTGGCAGAACTGCTCCCGGCTCATGCCGAGGAGCTGGGTGATCTCCTCGCCGATCTCCTGGTGCGAGCGGCTGAGGTCCTTCCAGCCCCCCGAGGCGGCGTCGCGTTCGCGCAGCCAGGTCTGGGCCTTGTCCTGGGTGGTGCCGGTGCCGCGCTTCTTGGGCCGCTCCCAGGGCGGCTGCCGGGTGATCTCCAGCCGCCGTCCCGCGACGGTGAGCTCGAGGGTGACCTCGGTGCGGGTGGCCGGGGCGGCGTGGTCGCTGCGCAGCGCCATGCCCTGGCCGCTCTGCCGGGCCCCGGGCACGGAGCCGTACAGCGCGTAGCAGACGGCGTCGAGCACGGAGGTCTTGCCGGCGCCGGTGGGACCGTGCAGCAGGAACAGTCCCGCGGCGGACAGCTCGTCGAAGTCGACGCTCTGGGTGCTCCCGAAGGGCCCGAAGGCGGTGAGATGCAGCTGGTGGAGCCTCATCGTGCCACCTCCCGCGCCGCGTCGTCCGCACGGACCGCGTCGAAGGCGTCGCGCAGCACGGTTCGTTCGTGCGGGTCGGGGCCGGCGCCACGCACGTGGGCCACGAAGTCCTCGGCGATCTGCTGGTCGTCGCGGCCGGCGAGGCGGCGGGCGTAGGAGACCTCGGGGCCGTCGGCCGTGCGGGCCGGGTCGAAGACGAGGCTGAGGGTGTGCGGGAAGCGCTCCGTGAGCCGGGCCATGGGGTCGGCCGGGCGGACGGGGTCGGTGAGCGTCGCCTCGACCCACGCGTCCTCGTGCCGTGCCAGGGCGGGGTCGTCGAGCAGCTCCTCGAGGGTGCCGCGGATCCGGGCCAGGGCGCGCGGCACCGGGCAGTCGACGCGCTCGGCGGTCACGGTCCCGTCCGCGGCCAGGTCGACGAGCCACATGGTCTTGCGGTGGCCGGCCTCGGAGAAGGAGTACGGCAGCGGGGAGCCGGAGTAGCGGACCCGGTCGGTGAGGGTCTGGCAGCCGTGCAGATGGCCGAGCGCCACGTAGTCGACGCCGTCGAACACCCCGACGGGAACGGCGGCCACCCCGCCGACGCTGATGTCCCGCTCGCTGTCGCTGGGTTCGCCGCCGGTGACGAAGGCGTGGGCGAGGACCACGGAACGAGTGCCGGGCGGACGTCCGGCGAGATCGGCGCGGACGCGGTCCATGGCGGCGGCGAGCACCGTCTCGTGTCCGGCCTTCTCCACCGCGAACTCGTCCCGTACCAGGGCGGGCTCGAGATAGGGAAGCCCGTAGAAGGCGACGTCCCCCTGCCCGTCGGACAGCACCACCGGCGTGCCGCACGCGGCCGGTTCGGTCCGCAGATGGATGCCGGCCCGCCCCATGAGTCCGGCGCCGACGCCCAGGCGGCGGGCCGAGTCGTGGTTGCCGGAGATCATCACCGTGGGCACCCCGAGGCCGGCGAGGCGGTGCAGGGCGTCGTCGAACAGCTCGACCGCGGCGAGCGGAGGCACCGCGCGGTCGTACACGTCTCCCGACACGACCACCACGTCCACATCGCGCTCCCGCACGGTGGTGACGAGGTGGCCGATGAACTCGGCCTGGGCACCGAGCATGCCGACCCGGTGGAAGGACCGGCCGAGGTGCCAGTCGGAAGTGTGCAGCAGTCTCATGATCCCCGCAGCGTAACCGGAGGGTCGGACATCCCGAGCGGTTACTCCCGTATCGCTCCGTCATGACCCGATCCGGGTTCGCCCGTTATGGGGGGAAAGCATTCCGAACCGGTCACACGTCCCCGTACGCCTCGCCGCCGAGCTCGAACCCGGCCGTCCCCGCGGTGGCGTCGGCGAGCCAGGCGCGGAAGGCGGGCACGTCGGCGTCCGGGAGGCCGATCCGGATCGTGACCTCTTCGCCGTAGTGCACGTCGCGCACGTCGCGTCCGGTGGCGCGCAGGTCGTTCTCGACCTTGCCGGCCCGCTGGTGGTCGACGGTCACGGTGGCCAGCCGGAAGCGGCGCCGGGTAAGGGTGCCGATCGTGTCCAGGGCCTCACCGACGGCGCCGCCGTACGCGCGGATGAGGCCGCCCGCACCGAGCTTGACGCCGCCGTAGTAGCGCGTGACGACGGCGACCACGTAGCGCATGTCACGGCGCAGGAGCATCTGGAGCATGGGGACGCCGGCGGTGCCGCCGGGTTCCCCGTCGTCGCTGGCCTTCTGGGTGGAGGCGTCGGCGCCGATGACATAGGCCCAGCAGTTGTGGGTGGCGTCGGCGTGCTCCTTGCGCACGGAGGCGATGAAGTCCTGCGCCTCCTGCTCGGTGGCCGCCGGGGCGAGGGCGCACAGGAAGCGGGAGCGGTTGATCTCGGTCCCGTGCACACCCGCGCGCGCGACGGTGCGGTACTCGTCCTGCATCCGGCCAGCCTATGCGCCACCACGCGGACGCAACGCCGCGGCTACCGCTTGCCGCCCCGGGGCACGGTCAGCGACGTGAGCAGGGCGCTGCCGGGGGCGAGGTCCCGCCACCGGGCGCCGCGCCGGGAGAGCACGGCGACCGCGGAGGTGGGGAACTTCGCGCGGACACGCTCCAGGGTGTCGTCCAGTCCGTCACCGGCCAGGGCCAGGACGAGGTCCTCGAGCCCCGGGTTGTGGCCGACCAGGAGCAGCGTCTCGACCTCGGCCGGCACCTCGTGGACCACGGCCAGCAGCTCGGGAACGCCGGCGTGGTACAGACGCGGGTCGTGACGGACCGGCGGGGGCGTGCCCCACTGGGCGGCGGCCAGTTCCCAGGTCCGGCGGGCGCGCACCGCGGTGGAGCACAGGGCGAGGCCGGGCAGGCAGTCGGCGTCGGCGAGCATCCGTCCCGCGGCGGGCGCGTCCCTGGCGCCGCGCGGGGCTAGGGGCCGTTCGTGGTCGGTGACACCCTCCGGGCGGGCGGACTTGGCGTGGCGCAGGACGACCAGGCGGCGCAGGGGTCCCGCGCCGGCGCGCTCGATCATGCCGGGGATCCCAGGTCGCGGGTGAGGTCGAGGCCGAGCAGGCGGTCGGCATAGGCGAAGGTCTCGAAGCGGGCGCCGTCCGGCAGCTCGGGGTCGGTCTCCACCGCGCGGAGCGCTCTCAGCACGCCGGCCGTGTCCAGGTCGTCCTCCCAGGCGGTGCGCAGGTCCGCGCGCACCGCGTCCGGGACGGGGCGCGAGGGCCGGCGGGCCCAGTCGGCGACCGCGCGGCGCCAGCGGCCGAGGGTGTCGCGGGCGTCGTCCAGGGCGGCCGGATCGACCGTGACGGGTGCTCGCCCGGGGTGTGCGAGCAGGGCCAGGCGCAGCACGGCGGGGTCGATGGCGTCCGGTGGGCCGGGTGCCTCCCAGTGCACGGGTGCCACGGCCACGCACGGCCCCTCGGGGGTTTCGGCGCCCTCGCCCGCCACGTGCAGCACCTGCGCCTCGCCCAGGCCGGTGCCGGCGTCCCGGCCGTCCTCGAAGGGACGGACGCCGAGGGCCTCGCCCGCGGCGCGGAGCTCCGCCTGCTGCCGCTCGCCGGTGAGCAGCGCCCACACGGGCGTGCCGCCGAGTTCCAGGGCTCGTACGAGCAGGTCGGCGACCAGCAGCACACGCAGGTTCGCCGGGTCGAACCCCTGTGTGTGGGCCTCGACCCGGGTCAGCCCCCGCCGGGCGGGGGCTGCGTCCACGGGCTCGCCGGTTCGGGCGTCGGTGATGCGCAGCACGAGGCGAGCGTAGGCGTGCGAGCGGGCGTACGCAGGTATCCCGCACGCTTTTCGGGTCGCCGTGCGCCGTTCCCGGCATCGCACGGCTCTCCGGCCGCTAGAGTCGGCGGCCCTCCGGGGCGGCGGCGCTCACGGGAATCACCGCGAGTCCTGCCTCGTTGTGCGGAGCGACAGTTCTTCCACGATTCCGGGAGGCCGCCGGTGTACGGCGACGAGGCAACGGTCCGCAAGATCCTCACCCAGCACGGTGACACCTGGGCCGTGGTGGGCCTGTCGTCGAACCGGCAGCGCGCGGCGTACGGCGTCGCCCAGGTGCTCCAGCGCTTCGGCAAACGTGTGGTGCCCGTGCACCCGAAGGCCGAGACGGTGCACGGCGAGCAGGGGTACGCCTCGCTCGCGGACATCCCGTTCGACGTGGATGTCGTGGACGTGTTCGTCAACAGCGACCTGGCCGGTGCGGTCGCCGACGAGGCGGTGGCCAAGGGCGCCAAGGCGGTGTGGTTCCAGCTCGGCGTCATCGACGAGGCGGCCTGTGAGCGGACCCGCGCGGCGGGGCTGGACATGGTGATGGACCGCTGCCCGGCGATCGAGATACCCCGGCTCGGCTGACCGCTCCGCAGGCCGCGACGGCACGGTGCCACGAGGGTGCCGTGCCGCCATAATGACGCGATGACGCAGAGCTCCCCCCACCCCAACTCCTCTGCTCCACAAGACTTTCCGGTTGTCGTCGTGGGCGCCGGGCCCGCCGGGCTGACCGTCGGCAACATCCTGCGGGCGGCCGGTGTGGACTGTCTGGTCCTGGAGACCGAGAGCCGGGAGTTCATCGAACGCCGGCCCCGGGCGGGGGTGATCGAGGAGTGGGCGGTGCGCGGCCTGGAGCGGCGGGGCCTGGCGGGGAACCTGCTGGACCGTGCCGAGCTGCACACCGCGTGCGAGTTCCGTTTCGACGGGGAGCGCTACCGGTTCCCGTACCAGCAGCTGACGGGCCGTCACCACTGGGTGTACCCACAGCCCTTGCTGGTGACGGACCTGGTGCGCGAGTACGCGGACGTGCGCGGCGGGGACATACGGTTCGGGGTGCGCGACGTACGGCTGCACGGCCTGGACAGCGACCGCGCCTCGGTGTCCTACCTCTGCCCCGGCAGCGGCCGGCGGGAGGTCGTGGCCTGTGACTTCGTCGCCGGCTGCGACGGCGCCCGCGGGGTGAGCAGGTCGTCCGTCGCGCCGGAGCGTGCCCGGGTCGCGCGGCACGATTACGGCATCGGCTGGCTGGCCCTGCTCGCCGAGGCGCCGCCGTCCGCCGACTGCGTCCTGTTCGGCTGCCACCCGGACGGCTTCGCCGGCCAGATGCCCCGCAGTCCCGAGGTGACCCGCTACTACCTCCAGTGCCCGCCCGGTGACGACCCGGACTCCTGGCCGCACGAGCGCGTCTGGTCGCAGTTGCGGCGCCGGCTGGCGGCGGCGGGAGCGGCTCCGCCGGCCGAGGGGCGGCTGATCGAGAAACGCGTGCTGGACATGCACGACTACGTCACCGAACCGATGGCGTTCGGCCGGCTCTTCCTGGCCGGGGACGCGGCGCATCTGGTCGCGCCGATCGCCGCCAAGGGCATGAACCTCGCCCTGCACGACGCGTTCCTGCTCGGGGACGCCCTGGTCGCGCGGCTCACCCGGGACGACGAGAGCGGACTGAGGGGTTACTCCCGGGAGTGCCTGCGCCGGGTATGGGACTACCAGGAGTTTTCCCAGTGGCTGTCCGAGGTGTACCACGGCGCCGCGACGGGGGACCCGTTCCGCTCGGGCACCGCACTCGCCCGGCTGCACCGCCTGTTCACCTCCCCCACCGCCGCGGCCGCGTTCGCCGAGCAGTACCTGGGTACGGCAGCCCGGTACTGAGGGCGCGGCACTCCCGTCAGTCGTGCGGGGGACGGTCGCCGATCCGGTGGTCGGCCACGTTCAGCGCCTCGTCCACCAGCCGCCGCAGATGGCCGTCGCGCAGGGAGTAGATCACCCTGCGGCCCTCCTTGCGGGTGTCCACCAGCCCCGACAGACGCAGCCGCGCCAGATGCTGGCTGACCGCCGGGCGCGCCGCCCCGCACGCCTCGGTGAGCGTGGTGACATCGGCCTCGCCGCCGCTCAGGGCGTGCAGCAGGGCCAGCCGGGTGCGGTCACCGAGCAGCGCCAGTAGCTCCGCCGCGAGCGCGAACTGCTCCTCGCCCGAAGTGTGCGGATGCGCATCCTGCGCAGATGACAGGTGCATGCGTGCGCTCATACGCACATAATGACTCCGTGGACGCCGCCGCGTCCATCCCGCCCAGGCACCGGCTCCGGAAGGGGACCACCGTGACCGACCGGCACCACCACGACCACCACCACCGGCCTTCCCCGTTCCACCGCCTCGCCCATCACCTCCGTCCCCATTCCCACGAGACCGCCGACAAGCTCGATTCCGCCCTGGAGTCCTCCGCCCGGGGCATGCGCGCGCTGTGGGTCTCCCTCGCGGTGCTCGGGGTGACGGCGCTGGCGCAGGCGGTGGTGGTGCTCGTCTCGGGCTCGGTGGCGCTGCTCGGCGACACGGTGCACAACGCGGCCGACGCGCTGACCGCCGTACCGCTCGGCATCGCCTTCGTACTGGGGCGGCGCGCCGCCACCCGCCGCTTCACCTACGGCTACGGGCGGGCCGAGGACCTGGCCGGCCTCGTGATCGTGCTGACGATCGCCGCGTCCGCGGTCTTCGCGGGCTGGACCGCGTTCGACCGGCTGCTGGACCCGCGGCCCGTCGCACACGTTCCGGTGGTCGCCGCCGCGGCCCTGGTCGGGTTCGCGGGGAACGAGTGGGTGGCCCGGTACCGCATCCGCGTCGGGCGCGCCATCGGCTCGGCCGCGCTGGTCGCCGACGGGCTGCACGCCCGCACGGACGCATTCACCTCACTGGCGGTGCTGCTGAGCGCCGGCGGCGCGGCCCTGGGGTGGCGGTACGCCGACCCGGTCGTGGGACTCGCGATCACGGCGGCCATCGCGCTGGTCCTGCGCGACGCCTCACGGGAGGTGTTCCGGCGGGTGCTGGACGCCGTGGACCCGGCACTGGTGGACCGGGCCGAGCGGGCCCTGACGGAGGTGCACGGGGTGCGGAGCGTGGGCGAACTCCGGCTGCGCTGGATCGGCCACCGGCTGCGCGCGGAGGTGGCGGTCGTGGTGGACGGCGAGGCCACGGTGCGCGAGGCCCATCGCATCGCCGTCGACGCCGAGCACGCACTGCTGCACGCCGTTCCCCGGCTCACCGCCGCGATGGTCCACGCCGACCCGGAACCGGTGCCGGGTGCGGCGGACCCGCATCAGCCGCTGGCCCACCACGCGGCGGGCCCGGCCTGACCGGGCCCTCGGGTCCGGCGGGCGGCCTCAGGCCACGCCGAGGCCCTCCAGGACGACCGCTCCGGGCAGCTCCGCGAACACCTTGCCCGGAACCAGCAGCTTGCCGCGCCGCCGGCCGCTGCCGACGAGCACGTACGGCAGGTCCACGACTGCGGCGTCGACCAGGACGGGCCAGTCGCCGGGCAGCCCGATGGGCGTGATGCCCCCGTACTCCATGCCGGTCTCCCCCGTCGCCGTGTCCATCGGGGCGAAGGAGGCCTTGCGGGCACCGAGGTGACGGCGGACGACGCCGTTGACGTCGAGCCGGGTGGTGGACAGCACGACGCATGCGGCGAGCGTGGTGTCGCCGCCGCGCTTGCCCGCGACGACCACGCAGTTCGCCGACCGCTCCAGCAGGTCCCGGCCGTAGTGCTCGACGAAGACCGCGGTGTCGGCCCAGCGCGGGTCGGTCTCGACGTAGAGGATCTGGTCGGCGGGGACGCTGCCGCTCCAGGCGCGGACGGCGGCGGCCACCGGGTCGGTCAGCTCGTCGAGACAGTCGGGCGTGGGCGTGGCGTGGTCGAAGTCTCCGATGGGTGCGCGCATGACCGCACGGTAACAGCCGCCGGAAGGCCGTCGAGGGGGCGTCTCAGGGCACGGGCGGCACCGAGACGGCCATGATCATCTCCATCGGGCCCTCGCCCTGGTTGCCGTACGCGTGGGGCACGTTGGCCTCGAAGGAGGCGCTGGCGCCCGGGGGCACCCGGTGCTCGGCGCCGTCGACGGTGAGCGTCAGCTCCCCGGTGGTGACGTGGACGAGTTCGACCGTGCCGGCCGGGTGCGGGTCGGAGTCGCTGCTCTCGCCGGGCATGAGCCGCCACTCCCACATCTCCAGCGGGCCGGGCGCCTCGGCACCGGCGAGCAGCCGGTTGTAGCTGCCGCCTTCGGTGTGCCACAGCCGCACCGTCTGGTCGGCGGGGACGATCCGGACCTGGGGGCCCCGCTCGTAGTCGAGCAGCGTGGTGATGCTGACACCCAGGGCATCGCCGATCTTGACGACCGTGCCGATGCTCGGGTTGGTGCGGGCCTGCTCGATCTGGATGAGCATGCCGCGACTGACGCCCGCCCGCGCCGCGAGCGCGTCCAGGGTGAAGCCGCGTTCGGCGCGCCAGCGCTTGACGTTGCGCGCCAGGGACTGGGTCAGCAGGTCGAGATCCGACACATTCCGTCCGTTTCCGTTCCGTCAGGTCCAATATTTTGGACGGTCTGGTTCATCGTGTTCGACTACGGTGTGGTGCACCCGATTGTTCACCGCACTGTACTGCGAGGTCCGCCGTGACAGCACTTTTCGCCCTGGCCACGAGCCTGTTGTGGGGTCTGGCCGACTTCGGCGGCGGACTGCTGACCCGGCGCACGCCCGCGCTCACCGTGGTCGTGGTCTCGCAGTCCATCGCGGTGGCCGTGCTCGGTGCGATCGTCGTCGCGACGGGCGCCTGGAGCGAGGCGGACGGCCGGCTGTGGTTCGCCGTGGCCGCCGGGCTGGTCGGGCCGGTGGCGATGCTGGCCTTCTACAAGGCGCTCGCCCTGGGCCCGATGGGGGTCGTCTCCCCGCTGGGCTCGGTCGGCGTGGCCGTGCCCGTCGGGGTGGGGCTGGTCCTGGGCGAGCGGCCCGGGGTGCTCCAGTTCGCGGGCGTCCTGGTGGCCGTGGCCGGTGTCGCCCTGGCCGGCGGACCGCAGTTCAGGGGCGCCCCGGTGCAGCGCCAGGCCGTACTGCTCACGCTGCTCGCGGCGTTCGGCTTCGGTCGGTGATGGCCCTGATCGCCGAGGCGTCGACGACCCTCACCGGCCTCTTCCTCGCCCTGTTCGTGCAGCGGGTCACCAATGTCGCGGCGGGCGGCCTCGTCCTCGGGATCTCGGTGCGGCGGGGCAATTTCGCGCTGAGCCCGGGCGGGTTTCCCTGGCGTTCGCTGCCGGCGCTCGCGTTCGTCGGTCTCGCCGATGTGGCGGCCAACGGCACGTACGCGATCGCCGCGCAGGCCGGGCCGGTCACGGTGGCCGCGGTTCTGGCCTCGCTCTACCCGGTGGTCACCGCCGTCGCCGCCAGGGGGCTGCTCGGCGAGCGGCTGCGTGCGGTGCAGACGGCCGGAGCGGGCCTGGCCCTGGTGGGATCGGTGCTGCTGGCCACGGGGTGAGGGCCGGTCAGCTCCCGGGTTCCAGCTCCGCGAGCCGGGGTGCGCCGTCGGCGAGCCCGTCCGCGCATTCCGCGTCCAGTCCGGCGAGCCGGTCCGCGCTCTCCCCGTCCAGCTCCGCGAGCCGGGCCACGCTCTCCTCGTCCAGCAGCGACAGCGCCCGCAACTGCTCCGGCGTGACCCCCTCCGGGATCGGCACGGGCGCCGGCGTGCGCAGCGGCGGCTGCCAGCCCTCGGCGGGAGTCCAGCGGCGTACGACGCGGGCCGGGGCCCCCGCGACCACGGCGTGGTCGGGCACCGTGCCCCGGACCACCGCCCCCGCGGCCACCACCACGTTGCGCCCGATGCGCGCCCCCGGAAGGATCACCGCGCCGGTGCCGACCCAGCAGCCCGCGCCGATCTCCACCGGCTCCATGCGCGGCCACTGCTTGCCGATGGGCTCGTGCGGATCGTCGTAGGAGTGATTGGTCGAGGTGACGTAGACGTACGGCCCGAAGTAGCAGTCGCTGCCGATGGTGACGGCCGTGTCGGCGATGATGTGACTGCCGCGGCCCAGGACGACGCCGTCGCCGATGCGCAGGATCGGCTCGGGACCGAGGTCGAGGCCGGGCATCAGACCGGCGGTGAGCGTCACCTGCTCGCCGACGATGCAGTGCGCGCCGAGCCGGATCCACGGCTCGCCGAACACCGTGCCGAGCGGGAAGGCGAGGCGGGTGGCCTCGCCGATCGAGCCGAAGCGGAAGCGGCCGGGGTGCTCGGCGGTCACCGAGCCCGTGCGCTGCACCCAGGCCCAGCCCGCGTGGACCGCGCGCTGAGCGAGGCGGCGCGGCCAGGACGAGAACGTGTTCTTGCGCTTCGGCACGGAATTCACCGTAGTCGGCAGGCGTCGCGCCCACGGGCCGCCGCCCCTGTGATCTTCACCCCACCGGGTGGCGTACGGTTCCCTCATCACCCGACGAGGAGGCGACGATGACCCACCAGGCGCTGATCAGCGGCATCGGCGGCAAGGAGCCGCAGGTGGACCCGGGGGCCTTCGTGGCACCCACGGCCTCGGTGATCGGGGACGTGACGCTGCACGCGGGCACGAGCGTCTGGTACGGGGCCGTGCTGCGCGGTGACGTGGAGCGGATCTCCGTCGGCGCGAGCAGCAACGTGCAGGACAACTGCACGCTGCACGCCGATCCCGGCTTTCCGGTCAGCGTGGGCGAGCGGGTCTCCATCGGCCACAACGCCGTGGTGCACGGGGCGACCGTGGAGGACGACTGCCTGATCGGCATGGGGGCGACGGTGCTGAACGGCGCGGTGATCGGCGCGGGGTCCCTCGTCGCCGCGCAGGCGCTGGTGCCGCAGGGCATGCGGGTGCCGCCCGGGTCGCTGGTCGCGGGCGTGCCGGCGAAGGTGCGGCGGGAGCTCAGCTCCGAGGAACGGGAGGGGCTCACCCTCAACGGCACGATGTACGCCGAGCTGGCGAAGGCTCACCGGGACGAACACGGCGCGTAAGGGCTGTCGGCGGACTGCGGGCCGTCCAGGGGCGGTCGCGCAGTTCCCTCACCCCGCGGGGGCGCTGCTACTCGCCCGCCACGGCAGGCTCGGGTGCTGCCTTCCTTGCCTTGCGCTTCAGTACCAGCATCGATGTGATGCCGATCAGTACCGCCAGCACCAGGCCCAGCCACGAGAAGCGCTTGAGCCAGGGCTCGGCGACGACGCCGACGTAGTAGATGACGGCCGTGGTGCCGCCCGCCCACAGGACACCGCCGAGGACGTTGGCGGTGAGGAACTTCCAGTACGGCATCCGCAGCACACCCGCGAGCGGGCCGGCGAAGATGCGCAGCAGGGCGACGAAGCGGCCGAAGAAGACCGCCCACATGCCCCACTTACGGAAGGACCGCTCGGCGGTCGCGATGTGCCCCTCGCCGAAGTGCCGGGGGAACTTCGCGCCCAGCCGTGCCAGCAGCGGCCGTCCGCCCCTGCGGCCGATGGCGTAGCCGATCGAGTCGCCGATGATCGCGCCGGCGGTGGCGCCGGCGCCGAGGACCACCGGGTCGATGTCTCCGTGCTGGGAGGCGAGCAGCGCGGAGGAGACCAGAATGATCTCCCCCGGCAGCGGGATACCCAGGCTTTCCAGCCCGATGACCAGACCCACCAGCGCGTACACGGCGACGGCGGGTACGGTCTCGAGCCACTCCTGGACGTGCAACGCCGCTTCCTCCCGCTCCGCCGGTCCTGTGTCCGTGCACCCGAGGAGGGCGCACGGACGGGAAGCCTACCGGTTCGGGATGCTTTGCCCGGACTCAGGCGTTCCAGCTCCACTCCGCCACTTCGGGCAGGTCGGTGCCGTGCTCGCGGATCCAGGCGTGGTGCCGCGTGCGCGCGTCGGCCATCCGCTGCCGCAGGGCGGCGGACCGTACGGCCAGTCCCGGGACGCGGTCGATGACGTCCATGACCAGCCGGTAGCGGTCGAGATCGTTGCGGACGACCATGTCGAACGGTGTGGTCGTGGTGCCGGACTCCTTGTAGCCGCGCACATGCAGGTGCGGGTGGCCGTTGCGGCGGTAGGCGAGGCGGTGGATCAGCCACGGATAGCCGTGATAGGCGAAGATCACCGGCTTGTCGGCGGTGAACAGGCCGTCGTACTCGAAGTCGGTCATGCCGTGCGGGTGTTCCCCGTGGGGCATCAGCCGGGCGATGTCGACGACGTTCACCACGCGGACCGCCAGCTCCGGCAGATGGCGGCGCAGCAGCTGAGCGGCGGCCAGCACCTCCTGGGTCGGCACGTCCCCGGCGCAGCCGAGCACCACGTCGGGTTCGCCGCCGTTCTCGGTGCCGGCCCACTCCCAGATGCCGGCGCCCCGTGCGCAGTGGACGCGCGCCTCGTCGATCGACAGCCAGTCGTAGCAGGGCTGCTTGCCGGCCACGATCACGTTGACGTAGTCGCGGCTGCGCAGGGCGTGGTCCGTGACGGACAGCAGGGTGTTGGCGTCCGGCGGGAGGTAGACCCGTACGACGTGGGGACTCTTGTTGAGCACGTGGTCGACGAAACCGGGGTCCTGGTGGGAGAAGCCGTTGTGGTCCTGGCGCCACACGTGCGAGGTGAGCAGGTAGTTGAGCGAGGCGATGGGTGCACGCCAGCGCAGCTCGCGGGAGGTCCTCAGCCATTTGATGTGCTGGTTGACCATCGAGTCGACGATGTGCACGAACGCCTCGTAGCAGGAGAACAGCCCGTGCCGGCCGGTGAGGAGGTAGCCCTCCAGCCAGCCCTGGCAGAGGTGTTCGGAGAGGATCTCCATCACCCTGCCGTGCCGGTCGAGGTGTTCGTCGACGTCGAGGGTGGCGGCCTGCCAGGCCTTGCCGCTGGCGCCGTAGACGGCCTGGAGCCGGTTGGATGCGGTCTCGTCGGGGCCGACGAGCCGGAAGTCCCGCCGATGGGCGGTGTCCCGCATGACCCGTTCGAGGAGGTCGCCGAGGATCCGGGTGGGCTCGTGAAGCGTCGTGCCCGGTTTGTCGACGGGGACGGCGAAGTCGTCGAGCGGGGGCATGGGCAGGTCGCGTACCAGCAGTCCGCCGTTGGCGCGCGGCGTCGAGCCGAGGCGCCGGGCGCCTTCCGGGACACGGGCGAGCACGTCCGCGACGGGCCGGCCCGCACCGTCGAACAGTTCCTCGGGCCGGTACGACTTCAGCCAGGCCTCCAGTTGCCGCAGATGCCCCGGGTCGTCACGCACGCCGGAAAGCGGCACCTGGTGGGAGCGCCAGGTGCCCTCGACGGGCTGCCCGTCCACCTCGTGGGGGCCGGTCCAGCCCTTCGGGGTGCGCAGCACGATCACGGGCCAGCGCGGGCGCCCGGTCGCGCCGTCCTCGCGAGCGGCGCGCTGGGCCTCGGCGATGCGGTCCAGGGCGGCGTCCATGGCCCCGGCCAGCGCGCGGTGGACGGCGGCGGGGTCGTCGCCGCTCACGTGGAAGGGTTCGTGGCCGTAGCCGCGCAGCAGTGCGTCGAGTTCGGCCTCGGGCAGGCGGGCCAGGACGGCCGGATTGGCGATCTTGTAGCCGTTGAGGTGCAGGATCGGCAGGACGGCACCGTCGTGGACAGGGTCGAGGAACTTGTTGGAGTGCCAGGACGCGGCCAGCGGCCCGGTCTCCGCCTCGCCGTCGCCGATCACGCAGGCGACCAGCAGGCTCGGGTTGTCGAGGGCGGCGCCGTAGGCGTGGGCGAGGGAGTAGCCGAGTTCGCCGCCCTCGTGCACGGAGCCGGGGACCTCGGGGGCGACGTGGCTGGGCACACCGCCGGGGAACGAGAACTGACGGAACAGCCGTTCCATGCCCGCCGCGTCCCGGCCGACGTCCGGGTAGGTCTCGCTGTAGCTGCCCTCCAGCCAGGAGTTGGCCAGCACGGAGGGCCCGCCGTGTCCCGGCCCCCAGATGCACAGCGCGTCCAGGTCCCGGGCCGCGATCACGCGGTTGAGGTGGGTGTACACGAGGTTCAGTCCGGGCGAGGTGCCCCAGTGCCCGAGCAGCCGGGGCTTGATGTGCTCGGGCCGGAGGGGCTCGGTGAGCAGCGGGTTCGCCAGCAGGTAGATCTGGCCCGCCGAGAGGTAGTTGGCGGCCCGCCAGTGGGCGTCCAGCGTGCGCAGTTCCTCGTCGCTCAGTACGGTCCGGATGTCCTGGTCCTCAGGCATGGATGACTCCGTGAGTGGTCGGCCTGGGTGGTCGGGTGTCGGCGGGCACGGGCCGGGGCCGCGCCCTGAACGGGCATCAGGAGCGGGGTACCAGTTTCCCGGGGGCCGATGCCCCTCGCACGCACAACGGGCCAGGTGGCTCAATCCGGTGCGGTACGGCGGCTGCGGGCGGACCCCCTGGGCGGCCGGCTCAGTCGTGTGCGACGACGGCGACCGGCGCGGCCGCGTGGTGCATCACCGCGTGTGTGACGGGCCCGATGTGCGCGCCGAGCGGGTTGCGGCGGATCCGGCGGCCGACGACCACCAGCGAGCACTCCGCGGATGCCTCGACCAGGCGGACCGACGCGCTGCCGCCGAAGGACTCCTCGACGACCTCCACCTGCGGGAACTTCTCACGCCAGGGGGCGAGCGCCTGCGTCAGCCTCCCGGCCTCCTCCCGGGCGACGGCGTCGTACGCCTCCGGCGCGGCCGCGAGACCGTAGACGTAGTACGGGGGCAGGGCCCAGCCGTGGACGGCGCGCAGCGCGGTCCTGCGCCGCGCCGCCTCGGCGAAGGCGAAGCCGGTCACCGGATCGTGGGGCCGGTCCGCGTCCAGACCGAGCAGGACGGGCCGGTGCCGTGTGGCGGCCGACGGGATGCCCGCGGGGTCGGGTTCGTGCTCGTCGGCCGCCTGCGCACCGGCACGGACCAGGACGACGGGCCGCTCGGCGTTGGCCACGACGACGAGTCCGACCGAGCCGACCAGGAATCCGCCGATGCCGCCGAGCCCCCGGGAACCGAGCGCCAGCAGCTCGGCGTCCTTCGCGGCCTCGGTCAGCACCTCGTACGGCATGCCGTCGGTCTGCTCGTGCGTGATCGCGACACCGGGGTGACGCAGTCGCAGTCCCTCGGCGGTCTCACGCAGCATGCGGTCGCTCCAGCGGGTCCCGTCACCGGGCGGGGACGGCTCGGGCACGGGCCCGGGCGCGGGCCGCCGGACGTGGAGCAGCCGCAGCGGCAGACCGCGCAGCAGCGCCTCCCGGGCCGCCCACTCGGCGGCGGCCCGGCTCTCGGCGGAGCCGTCGAGTCCGACTGTGATGGTGCGGGTCATGGTGAGCCCTTCCGGCCGTTGGACGATCACCTCGAGTCTCGCCCGCACACCGGATCCGGCCGCAGGGGCCGCAGGTCCCGGGCCGGCGCCGAAAGGCCCCGGTCGGGCGCCGACGGGGAGAAGGGGCCGAACGCCATGTGCTTGGGGCCGTACGGCCCTTGGTGCGCGGCGGCGCACAGGCGGACGCTGGCGGGACAAGGGCAGTACCGATCGTCCCGTCCGGGAGGCTCGCCATGTTCGCTCCCCCGTCCCCCAGCATGCCGCGCG
The DNA here is from genome assembly GCF_055571035.1 of Streptomyces malachitofuscus. Lineage (NCBI taxonomy): Bacteria > Bacillati > Actinomycetota > Actinomycetes > Kitasatosporales > Streptomycetaceae > Streptomyces > Streptomyces malachitofuscus. Next base: position 208,125 of record NZ_JBVIGA010000009.1, read on the forward strand.
CGTTGCCCGCCGAGCACCGGGCGCGGCTCGTGCGGACCGCCCGTGAGGTGTCCTTCCCGCAAGGCACCCGGTTGTTCGAGGAGGGCGGCCACGCGGACCGGTTCTGGGTGATCCGCACCGGCACCGTCGAACTCGACATGCGGGTGCCCGGGCGCAGGGCCGCCGTCATCGAACGCCTCGGCCACAACGAACTCATCGGCTGGTCGTGGCTGTTCTCCCCGCACGTGTGGCACCTGGGCGCCGAGGCGGCCACCCCGGTGCGGGCGTACGAGTTCGACGCCTCGGCCGTTCTCGCCCTGTGCCAGGACGCCCCCGAGATCGGCCGGGACCTCACCCGGTGGGTCGGCGACGTGGTGGCCCACCGCCTGCACGCCGCCCGGGTCAGGCTGCTGGACCTCTACGGCCCCTACGGCGCCGGCGGCGCCCTGTGAGGGACGGCCGCCTCTGCTCGTGAAGGGGTGGTGAAGGTCAGCTGTTGGGGCGCAGGGTCCACACGACGGTCATCTCGCCGGTCACCGCGCCGTCCTCGCGGCGGATGGCGATCGACACGGGGAACTCCGGGCGGCGGCCCTCGTCCAGTTCGGCCACCACTTCGGCGGCCGGGCGGCCGAGGGTCGCGGTGGCGGTGACCGGGCCCATCGCCAGCTTCTTGTAGGCGATCTCGGCGCGCACGGCCAGCGGTACCGCGCGGGAGAGCTGGTCCCCGAAGGCGGCGAGCACGATCGCGCCGCTCGCGGATTCGCCCAGCGTGAACATGGCACCGGCGTGCGGGCCTCCCACGTGGTTGTGGTAGTCGGCCTGGTCGGGCAGGGCCACCACGGCCCGCTCGGGCGTGGTCTCCAGGAACCGGAGATCGAGGGTACGGGCCATGGGCACCGTGGCGGCGAGCATCTCGCCGACGGACATCTGGTCTGCGCTCATGACCGCATGTTACCCATCGGTAGCCTGCGGCCGCCATGCCGCTCGGCCTCGAGTTGCTACGTCCCCGTCAAAGGGCGGTGACCCAATCGTGTCCCGGGCGCGGCTAGGGTGGCTGCCCATGTGGCCAGGACAGCAGCCGCCCGGGGGCGAGCAGAACCCGCAGTCGAACAATCCGTACCAGCAGCCGGGGTACCAACAGCCGAATCCGTATCAGCAGCCCGGCTACCAGCAGCCGAACCCGTATCAGCAGCAGTCGCAGTGGAGCGGTCCGTCCACGGCGGGCATGCCTCAGCCCCCGCAGGGCGGAGGTGGCGGGAACCGGACCAAGCTGGTGGCCATTGTGGCGGCGACGGCCGTGGTGGTGGCGGCGGGCGTCACCGGGTTCCTGGTGCTCGGCGGTGACAAGGACGACGAGGCCGACGGCAAGAAGGGCGCCAAGCCGAGCGCCACCGCGTCCAAGAACACTTCGGCGGAGCCGAGCGCCTCCGCCTCGGGCGACAACCCTCGGGGCGGTGACGAGGAGAAGGCGACCATTCCGGGCTGGCAGGTCGTCGTCAACACACGCTTCGGCACCAAGTTCGACGTCCCCGGCGACTGGGAGATCGAGACTCCCGGCACCAGTGTGGGCTTCGAGTGGGAGGAGAAGGACGGTGAGATGGGCCGCACCACCGTCACCGCGCCGGCGTATCTGAAGTCCAAGTGGTGCACCAGCGACGACAACAAGGACGGCCGCGAGGAGGACACCGCCCTCGCCACCGCCGGAACGCGCGGTGAGAACGGCGCGAAGACCACGCAGGAGGCGGCCGAGACCCGGGTGCCGTGGTGGATCTACGGCGGGTACACACAGCCCGACAAGAAGAGCGTCAAGCAGGTGAAGCCGAAGGCCTACACCACCAAGTCGGGCATCAAGGGCCATGTCGCCACGTCGCACTCGGAGAACACCCCGCAGAAGGGCAAGTGCGACAGCGAGGGCAAGGCGATCACGTTCGCGTTCAAGAACGGCGCGGGCGACTACGTGACCTGGAACCTCTACGGGGCCAAGGGCGTCAAGGACGAGATCCCGGACGAGACCGTGCAGAAGATTCTCAGCACGGTGCGCCTGACCGAGGAACCGCCGACGGGGACGTAGCAGGCCGGGGGGCCGGCGGCCCATTTGGCAAGTCGGCCCCCGCCCGGCGATAGTCACGGGGTGCCGACCTCCGTCCTCCGCCGCCGCCCCGTCTGGGCCGGGCGCAACTACTCCCTGCTGACCGCCGCCGCCGTGGTGACCGGCCTCGGCAGCAACGGCGCGCTGATCGCCGCCGCGTTCGCCGTGCTGGGCGCGGGCGGCGACGGCGGCGACGTGGGTCTGGTCGCCGCCGCCCGCACCCTTCCGCTGGTGCTGTTCCTGCTGATCGGCGGCGCCGTCGCGGACCGGCTGCCGCGGCACCGGGTGATGGTCGCGGCCAACGTCCTGAACTGTGTCTCGCAGGCCGCGTTCGCGGCGCTGGTCCTGGCGGGCGAGGCGCACCTGTGGCAGATGATGCTGTTCAGCGCGCTCGGGGGCACCGGTCAGGCGTTCTTCAACCCGGCCGCGGAGGGCATGCTGCTGTCCTCGGTCGACGGCGAGCAGGCCGGACGGGCGTTCGCGGTGTTCCGGATGGCGATGCACGGGGCGACCCTCGGCGGTGCCGCGCTCGGCGGTGCGATGGTCGCCGCGATCGGGCCGGGCTGGGTGCTGGCGGCGGACGCGGCGGCCTTCGCGGTCGCCGCCGCGCTGCGGGCGTTCCTCGATGTGAAGCACATCCCGGCGCGTGCCCCGGGCGGCGGCATGCTCTCCGATCTGAAGGAGGGCTGGCGGGAGTTCGCGGGCCGGCCGTGGCTGTGGGGCATCGTCGTCCAGTTCTCCGTCGCCAACGCGGTCGTCGGCGCGGCCGACGCGGTCTACGGGCCGCTCGTCGCCCGGGACCACCTGGGCGGGGCCGCGCCGTGGGGTGTGGCGCTCGCCTTCTTCGGCGGGGGCACGGTGGTGGGCGCGCTGCTGATGACCCGCTGGCAGCCGCGCCGTCTGCTGCTCGTCGGCACCCTGTGCGTCTTCCCGCTGGCGCTGCCGTCCGCGGCGCTCGCCGTGCCCGTGCCGGTCGCGCTGCTGTGCACGGTGATGTTCCTGACCGGCGTGTCCGTGGAGGTGTTCGGGGTCTCCTGGATGACCGCGCTGCACCAGGAGATCCCGGAGGAGAAGCTCTCCCGGGTGGCGGCGTACGACTGGTTCGGCTCCGTGGCGCTGGTGCCGGCGGCGATGGCGCTGGCGGGCCCGGCGGAGACGGCGTTCGGCCGCACGGAGGCGCTGTGGGGCTGCGCCGCGCTGGTCGTGGTCGTCACGGCGGCGGTCCTGTGCGTCCCGGACGTACGCAACCTGCGCCGCCGGACCCTGCGCGTCACCGGCACGGCCGCCGAGGCCGGGCATCCCGCCGGTACACGCGAGCCGGCGCCGCCGAACTGATCTCACGGGCCCCTGAAAGGAAGCCGTACCCGCACCGCGCGTCAGCCGATGCCGAAGGCTCCGGCAGGGGGTTCGGGTGACGGTACGGCGTCCTCGTCCCGCACGGGGCGCGCCTTGCCGGTGAAGTCCCGCAGCGCGGCGCCGTGTTCCACCCGGGCCGGGAACGCGTCGGCGGCGGTGGCGCGGGACAGGCGGGCGATGTCCAGCGGGCGGTGGGCGGCGGCCAGGACCGCGTTGCCGAAACGGCGGCCGCGCAGCACGCCCGGCTCGGCGATCAACGCCAGTTCAGGGAACCGGGTTCCGAGCGTGGCGAGCTGGGAGCGCAGGAAGGCGAACGGGGCCGCGTCCGGGAGGTTCGCCAGGTACACCCCGTCGGGCCGAAGGACGCGCGCGGCCTCACCGACGTAGGCGACGGAGGTCAGATGGGCCGGCACCCGTGAGCCGCCGAAGACGTCGGCGACCAGGACGTCCGCGCTGTCGTCGGGTGCCTCTTCCAGCCAGGCGCGGGCATCCGCCGCGTGCAGCGTGACGTCGGCGCCGGCGGGAAGCGGCAGATGCTCGGCGACCAGGTCCAGCAGTCGCCGGTCGGACTCCACGACGTGCTGCCGGGAGCCGGGCCGGGTGACGGCCAGATAGCGGGGCAGGGTCAGCGCGCCGCCGCCGAGGTGCAGGGCGTCCACCGGGGCGCCCGGCTCGGCGAGCACGTCCAGGACGTGTCCGAGCCGCCGGGCGTACTCGAACTCCAGGTGCGCCGGCTCGTCCAGGTCCACGTACGACTGCGGCGCCCCGTCGACGGTCAGCAGCCAGGCACGCTCCCGGTCCACGTCGGGCATCAGCTTGGCGGTGCCGTGATCGACGACGCGGGTCACGGGGATGGGCTCGCTCACCGCTCCATTGTGCCGTCGGTCCGACGACCGGCCGCCCGCCCCCTCCGCGGGGAGCGGGCGGCCGTACGTCGCTCAGCCGACCGAGGTCACCGTGCCGGCCCCGACCGTGCGACCGCCCTCACGGATGGCGAATCCGAGCCCGGGCTCCAGCGGCACCTCGCGCCCCAGCTCCACGGTCATCGTGACCGTGTCCCCGGGCCGCGCCACCGCCGCCTCACCGAGGTCGACGTCACCGACGACATCCGCGGTGCGGATGTAGAACTGCGGCCGGTACCCGGTCGACACCGGTGTCGTGCGGCCGCCCTCGCGGGCGGACAGCACGTACACCTGCGCGGTGAAGCGCCGGCTGGGCACCACGCTGCCCGGCGCGGCGACCACGTGCCCGCGCCGCACCGCGTCACGCGGCACCCCGCGCAGCAGCAGCGCCACGTTGTCCCCGGCCTGCGCCTCCTCCATGGGCTTGCCGAAGGTCTCCAGGCCGGTCACCACGGTCTCCACCTCGGCGCCGAGCACCTGGACCCGGTCACCGACGCGGACCGTGCCACGCTCCACCGCGCCCGTCACGACGGTGCCCCGGCCGGTGATGGTGAGCACGTTCTCCACGGGCAGCAGGAACGGCGCGTCCAGATACCGCTCGGGCATGGGCACATAGGTGTCGACCGCGTCGAGCAGCGCGTCGATCGACGCCGTCCAGCGCGGGTCGCCCTCCAGCGCCTTGAGTCCGGAGACCCGCACGACGGGCGCGGACTCACCGCCGTAGCCGTGCGCGGAGAGCAGGTCGCGGACCTCCAGCTCGACCAGGTCGGTCAGCTCCTCGTCGCCCGCGTCGGCCTTGTTGATCGCCACGACGACGTGGTTCACGCCCACCTGGCGGGCGAGCAGGACGTGCTCGGCGGTCTGGGGCATGATCCCGTCGAGCGCGGAGACGACGAGGATCGCCCCGTCGAGCTGCGCGGCGCCGGTGACCATGTTCTTGACGTAGTCGGCGTGACCGGGCATGTCGACGTGCGCGTAGTGCCGGGTGTCGGTCTCGTACTCGACGTGCGCGATGTTGATGGTGATGCCGCGGGCGGCCTCCTCGGGGGCCCGGTCGATGCGGTCGAACGGCACGAAACTGCCGGAGCCGCGCTCGGCGAGGACCTTGGTGATGGCGGCGGTCAGGGTGGTCTTGCCGTGGTCGACATGGCCCATCGTGCCGATGTTCAGATGCGGTTTGGTGCGGACGTACGCCGTCTTGGACATGGCGGTACCTCGAAGCCTCTCGGTGATGACGCGTGACGTCCCCGGGCGCGGCGGATCAGCGCGCGGCCGGGACGTGGACCCCAGGAACCTGGCCGACCCTCCCCTTTGGGGGTCCGCCGGACGATCCGGGGAGGGTCAGCTTCGGGCGCCGTCGACAGCGGCGAGGTAAGCGGGAACGGCAGCCTTCGGGGCATCCGCGACGGCGGATGCTGCGAGGTGGAAGGCGTACCGGAACATGGCGTCGATCATCGCCGACAACCCGCCCCGCGTCGAATGGTTTTAGGAGCCGGACGGGAGGGCTACGCGCCGATGTTCTTCAGCGCCTCCCGCACCGAGAGCGGCGCGAACCGTCCCTGCTCGCGCGCCAGGAACGCCCGAACGGCGTCCGGGTCGGTCTTGGCGTACTCGCGCAGGCACCAGCCGATGGCCTTGCGGATGAAGAAGTCCTGGTGGCCGGACTGGCGCAGGCAGTAACCGAAGAGGCGTCCGGTGTCGGTGCGTTCCTTGTGGCGCAGCTGATGCAGCAGGGCGGTGCGGGCGAGCCACATGTCGTCGTCGCCGATCCACTCGTCCATGTCGGCGGTGAGCTCCGGATCGGCGGCCACCAGTGCCCCGACGACGTGCGCGGCGAGCAGGTCGACGGTGTCCCACCACGGGACGGTGGTGACGAGGTGCCGGACAACGGGCAGGAAACCGGAGGAGCAGTGCCGGACGTGGCGGCGTACGTAGTCCACGGCGAAGTACTGGTACTCCCGCTCGGGCAGCTCCCAGCAGCGCAGGGCGACAGCGGTGCAGTCGGCCTCGTCGGGCCGCGCCAGCCCCGCGACGACGGTGCGGGACAGGGCCCGGCGGACCGGGGTGGTCAGGCCCAGGAACGGGGCGACGTCCTTCATGTACGCCCGCATGGCCACGGCCCGCCCGGGGTCGGCTGCCGCTCCGTACGTGGCGGTGAGCCGCTCGATCACCGTGTCGGCGAGCGGGCTGTCGGGCACCGGCGGGGTCCGGGCGGCCGTGCCGTCTCCTGTGACGCGCATGAGACGAACACTACGGCGATCACACACATATGTCGGTTAGTGTCACCGGATGCTCGATGCCACCACCCGCTCTGGGGGCACCGCCGCGGCCTCTCCCCGGGCCGCCGCCACCGACCTCGCGGTCGCCGTCCCCCCGGCCGCTCCCGCTCTCGTGCCCGCCGCGGGCCTGACCGCGCGATGCGCCAGAGTGCTGCTGTCGCCGTGGTCACGGCTGTCGTTGCTCGTGGTGCTGCTCGCCTCCGCGGCGTCGGCGATGCTGGTCCTGGAGCCGCAGCGGCTGCTGACGGACGGCTGGCCGGACCGGCTGGGCGGGGCCGCGGCGGTGGTGGCGTACGCGGTGGCCTACGGGGTGTGCACGGTGGCGTTCGTGCCGCGTCCGCTGCTGAACCTCGCCGCGGGGGCGTTGTTCGGCTCACAGCTGGGGCTGGCCGCCGCACTGGGCGGCACGGTGCTGGGTGCCGGGCTGGCCTTCTGTCTGGGGCGGGCGCTCGGCCAGGAGGCACTCCGTCCGTTGCTGCGCGGCCGCTGGCTCAAGGCGGCGGACCACCAGCTCAGCCGGCACGGCTTCCGCTCGATGCTGGCGGCGCGGCTGTTCCCGGGGATCCCCTTCGCCGCGTCGAACTACTGTGCCGCCGTCTCCCGCATGGGCCTGCTGCCGTTCCTGCTGGCGACGGCGCTCGGTTCGGTCCCCAACACCGCCGCCTACGTGGTGGCCGGCGCCCGCGCCTCGACGCCGACGTCCCCGGCCTTCCTGATCGCGCTGGCCTGTATCGCCGTACCCGGCCTGGCCGGCGCGGTGGTGGCGTGGCGCAAGCGGCACCGGCTGCGCGGGCACTGACCGGACCGGCGGTGCGTCAGACCGCCTCGAGAATCATCGCGTTGGCCAGTCCCCCGGCCTCGCACATGGTCTGCAGGGCGTAGCGCGCACCGCGTTCGCGCATCGCGTGGACCAGGGTCGCCGTCAGCCGGGTGCCGCTGGCGCCGAGCGGATGCCCGAGGGCGATGGCGCCGCCGTGGACGTTGACCCTGGCGAGGTCGGCGCCGGTCTCCTGCTGCCAGGCCAGGACCACACTGGAGAACGCCTCGTTGACCTCGAAGAGGTCGATGTCGCCGAGCGTGAGCCCGGCCCGGCGGAGCACCTTCTCGGTCGCCGGGACGACACCGGTGAGCATCAGCAGCGGGTCGGAGCCGGTGACGGCGAAGCTGTGCAGCCGCGCGAGCGGACGCAGGCCGAGACGGGCGGCGGTGTCGGTCGAGGTGATGAGCACGGCCGACGCTCCGTCGTTGATCGGGCTGGCGTTGCCCGCGGTGACGTTCCACTCGATCTGCGGGAAGCGCTCGGCGAAGGCCGGGTCGTGATAGGCGGGCCGGAGGCCGGCCAGGACCTCGGTGGTGCTGTCCGGCCGTACGCACTCGTCGCGCGCGACCCCGTCGAGGGGCGCCAGCTCGGCGTCGAAGAGCCCGGCGTCCCAGGCCGCGGCGGCCCTGTGGTGCGAGGTGACGGCGAAGGAGTCCATCTGCTCGCGGGTGATCGACCACTTGGCGGCGATGAGTTCGGCGCTGATGCCCTGCGGAACGAGGCCTTCGGGGTAGCGCTCGACCACTGTGGGGCCGAAGGGATCCTTGCCCTCGGGCACGTTGGACCACATCGGCACCCGGCTCATGGACTCCACACCGCAGGCGACGACGACGTCGTACGCGCCGGCGATGACGCCCTGGGCGGCGAAGTGGACGGCCTGCTGCGACGAGCCGCACTGGCGGTCCACGGTGGTGGCCGGGACGGACTCCGGCAGACCGGCGGACAGGGCCGCGTAGCGGGTGGTGTTCATGGCCTGCTCGCCGACCTGGTCGACGGTGCCGCCGATGACGTCGTCGATCAGTCCCGGGTCGACACCGGAGCGCTCGACGAGGGTGCGCAGGGTATGGGCGAGGAGATCGACGGGGTGGACGTGGGCCAGGGCACCGTGCGGCTTGCCCTTGCCGATGGGGGTGCGTACGGCTTCGACGACGACTGCGTCACGCATGGTGCGGGCCTCCTTGGCCGGTCGGGCGGTGACGGTGGCGCTCCAGGAGCGGCGTACTGGTGAGTAGGAAATCCGGACCCACCTTAGCGCTGTAGGTTGGAAAATCAAACCCTCCTCTAGACTTGCCCGTATGGCCGCCTCCTCCAAAGACCCGCGCCCCTGCTCCATCGCCGACACGCTCGCGCTCGTCGGCGAGAAGTACTCGCTGCTCGTCCTGCGTGAGGTGTGCCTCGGCAACGGCCGTTTCGACCAGCTGGTGCGCAACATCGGCGCGCCGCGCGACATCCTGGCCACGCGACTGCGGCGGCTGGTCGACGCCGGAATCCTGGTCAAGCACCCCTACAGCGAACGCCCGCAGCGCTTCGAGTACCGGCCCACCCGGGCAGGGCTGGAGCTCGAGCCCGTTCTGCTGACCCTCAAGGAGTGGGGCGACCGCCATCTGCGTCAGGACCGCGACCTGCCGATGGTGCTCGAGCACAGGTGCGGCGACGCGTTCGTTCCGGTCGTCACGTGCCGGGCCTGCGGCGGCGAGGCGCGGCACGAGGAGCTGACGCCCCACCCGCAGTCCCCGGGGTGGACGGTGGGCGGCCCGACGGCGGCCTGAGCACGGGCGGCGAGCCACAACGCCCCTGCACCGGGGGTTCATCTTGGGGCGCTACGCTTCGCCCTCGGCGCGCCTGATCATCGATCACCGCAGACGGCGGTGAGGTGTGCCCTTCGCCCGTCCCACGATCGGCACTTGGACTCCGTTACCTCATGTCTTGGTTTGAATCCCTCATCCTCGGGCTCGTCCAGGGGCTGACCGAGTTCCTGCCCGTCTCCTCCAGCGCGCACCTGCGGCTGACCGCGGCCTTCTCCGGCTGGGAGGATCCGGGCGCGGCCTTCACCGCGATCACCCAGATCGGCACGGAGACGGCGGTGCTGATCTACTTCCGCAAGGACATCGGCCGGATCCTGTCCGCCTGGACCCGCTCCCTCACCGACAAGGCGATGCGCCGGGACCCGGACGCGCGCATGGGCTGGCTGGTGATCGTCGGCTCGATCCCGATCGGCGTGCTCGGGGTGACCCTCAAGGAGCAGATCGAGGGACCGTTCCGTGATCTGCGGCTCACGGCGGCGATGCTGATCGGCATGGGCATCGTGCTCGGCGTCGCCGACCGGCTCGCGGCACGGGACGAGACCGGCGGCCGGCACCGCGTGGCCAAACGGCGCAAGGAGCTCGGGGACCTCACCGTCAGGGACGGCCTGATCTACGGCGTCTGCCAGGCCATGGCGCTCATCCCGGGCGTCTCCCGCTCCGGCGCCACCATCAGCGGCGGCCTGTTCATGGGCTACCGGCGGGAGGCCGCGGCCCGCTACTCCTTCCTGCTCGCCATCCCCGCGGTGCTGGCCTCCGGTCTGTTCGAGCTGAAGGACGCGTCCGAGGGCGGACACGTCTCCTGGGGGCCGACGCTCTTCGCGACCGTCATCGCCTTCGCGGTGGGGTACGCGGTGATCGCCTGGTTCATGAAGTTCATCTCGACCAAGAGCTTCATGCCGTTCGTCTGGTACCGCATCGTGCTCGGCGTCGTGATCATCGTCCTGGTCGCCATGGGCACATTGAGCCCGCACGCGGCGGAGTCGGCGGGCTGAACCGGGGCGGGACGTGACCCGGGCGGGACTGACCCTGGCGGGACGTGACCGCGGCACGTGACCGAGGACATACGGCACGGGTAGCCGTCCGGTAGCGCACTGTCAGCGCCTGGGCCTAGGCTTGTCCGCATGTCCCCCGACTTAACGACCCCTGGTTCCGTGCGGCCCGCCGCCGAGGTCAACGAGCAGATCCGCGCCCTATGGCTGCGCGCGGGCGGCTCACTGTCCCCCCAGGAGCGCGCCGCGTACGAGCTGCTCGTGGTCGAGTGGGCGGCGGCGATCCGCGGCCGGGTCGTCGAAGCGGCCTGACCCTCCCCGCCCTTTCGCCGCCGCGCGTCAGCGTCCGCCCGCGACCCTCAGGACCGTCCCCGTGGCGTACGAGGCGTCCGGCGACATCAGCCACGCCACGGCCGCTGCGATCTCCTCCGCCCGTCCCGCCCGGCGCAGCGGAATGCTTCCGGCCATCTCCCGGGCCCGGTGCGGGGCCCCCATGGCGGCGTGCATCTCCGTGTCGACCAGGCCTGGGGCGACCCCGTTGACCCGGATCCCGTCCGGGCCGAGCTCCTTGGACAGCCCCAGGGTCAGGGCGTCGACGGCGGCCTTGGTCGCGGCATAGTGCACGTACTCGTTCGGGCTGCCCAGCGTGGCCGCGCCCGACGAGATGTTCACGATGACGCCCGCACCGCGGGGCACCATCAGCTGGGCGGCCCGCCGCGCACACAGCATCGTTCCCATCAGGTTGACGTCGAGGACCCGCCGCAGCGTCCCGGTGTCGGCCTCCGTGAACCGCCCCAGCGGCCCGGTCACCGCCGCGTTGTTCACCAGCCCCGTCACGGGCCCGAGCTCCCGCTCCGCCGCCTCGAAGAGCCGCTCGACCTCCGCCTCGACGGAGGTGTCGGCGCGCACGGCCACGGCACGGGCCCCGGCCGCCCGCACTCCCTCCGCCACCCCCTCGGCGGCGGCGGAGTCACGCACGTAGTTCACCACCACGTCGTGTCCTTCCGCGGCGAGCCGCAGACAGGTCGCGGCCCCGATCCCGCGGCCGCCCCCGGTGACCACCGTGACCAGACGCTTCATGAGTTCCTCCTGGTGAAGAGCACGAGATGAAGATCCTCAGGCTCGCAGATGCGCGAGCACGTCGTCACCCAGGGCACACGGTCGTTCATCGGGCAACAGCCCGGACGCCTGCTCGAGGCTCCCCTCCCGCACCAGGGCGTGGATCTCCTTCGCGAGCGGCGTCACGTCCTCGATGCCCACGATCCACTCGTCCGCGTACCGCGCGGCCGCCTCCCCCGAGAGCCCCAGTTGCAGGGAGCGGTACGGCAGCGGATCGAGGCGCAGATCGCGCTCCGGATCCCATTGCACCCGCGCGGACGCCTGCCGCAACTCCCGCTTCCAGGCCGCCGCGTCACCGTGCAGAGCGGGGACGTGGTGGGACAGACACGCGTTCCGCAACGCCCAGACGAATCCCTCCCGGCTGATCTCCACGGCCAGCACCGTCTCCTGGTCCTTCTTCGTGGCCCACCCGCAGCGGTACATCATCCAGAGGAAGGACGGCTTGACCCAGGTCATGCGCTCCCGGCTCCAGGACGACGGGAAGCGGCCGTGGCGGGCCGCGGCGTTGCCGATCCGGGGGCGGTAGGCCTGGTAAACGGTGACGGTGGATGCGGTGTGGCGGGCGCGCACCTCGAACTTGGGGCGCCTGTCCGGCTGCTGGTTCACGGCGTACAGCCTCCGCCCCGCGGTGCGTCGACGGCCAGTGAATATCCGCGAACCCCTTGGCTCCGGTCGTCCCATGGCCAACACTGAGCCGATGACGCAGCGTGTGGAGCTCGCGACCGTTAGGGACCGGCTGGCCCTGGACGGGCTCGTCACCGAGTACGCAATCGCCGTGGACGACGGCGACTGGGAGGCGTACCGAGGGCTGTTCACGCCGGACGGGCGGGCGGACTACCGCTCGGCCGGCGGCATCGAGGGGGACGCCGGGGCGGTGGCCGGATGGCTGGCCGAGAGCCTCGGGGCGTTCCCCGTGCGGCAGCATCTGATCGTCAACCGGCGGGTGCGGTTCGGGATCTGGGAACAGGACACCGGTGACACGGCACAGGTGCAGGCGGACTACGTGAACCCGATCGGCCGGACCGGGCAGGACGGCGCGTCCGCCGCGCTCGACTTCGTGTGCGGCGGGCGCTGTGCCTTCGCGATGCTGCGCACGGACGAGGGCTGGCGGCTGAGCGAGGTGGTCGTGCGGGAGAAGTGGCGCCGTGCTCCGCAGCGCCGGGCGGCTCCTGTGATCAACTGAACCGGTGTGCACTGAGCCGGATCGCCCCCGGGACGCACACTGGAGGCACTACGGGGTAGGGAGGCGTCCATGAAGTCGCTCGGCCACTGGCTCGCCTCCCCGTGGCGCCGCTCGACCGCCGCCGCGGTCGTGGGCGCCCTGCCCGTCCTGGCGTTCCCCGCACCGTCCCTGTGGTGGTTCGCCTACGTCGCCCTCGTCCCCTGGATCCTGCTGGTCCGTAGCGCTCCGACGGGCAGGCGGGCGGCCCTCGACGGCTGGTGGGGCGGGTTCGGCTTCATGCTGGCCATGCACCACTGGCTGCTGCCGAACCTGCACGTGTTCACGTTCGTCATCGCCGCCCTGCTCGGCGCGCTGTGGGCGCCGTGGGGGTGGCTGGTGCGGCGGATGCTGGGCGGAGTGCCCTCGCGGGGAAGGGTCGCCGCCGCGCTCGTCGTGGTGCCCTCGGGGTGGCTGGCGATCGAGCTGGTGCGGTCCTGGCAGGGGCTCGGCGGGCCCTGGGGTGTGCTCGGTGCGAGCCAGTGGGAGGTGGGGGCAGCGCTGCGGCTCGTGTCGGTGGGCGGAGTGTGGCTGACGAGCTTCCTGATCGTGGCCCTGAACGTCGCCGTGGCCGTGCTGACCGCGGTCCGGCAGGCCAGGGTGCCGGCCATCGCCGGGCTGGTCGCCGCGGCTGCGGCCACCTCCGCCGCCTGGCTCTGGGCGCCGCGCCCGGACACCTACGACCGGACCCGCATCGCACTCGTGCAGCCGGGAGTGGTGTCCGGGCCCGACAGCGCCGACCGCCGCTTCGACCGCGAGGAGCGGCTCACGCGCGAGCTGGCCGGGCAGGAGATCGGCCTGATCGTCTGGGGCGAGAGCAGCGTCGGCTTCGACCTCGGGGACCGGCCCGACCTCGCGCGGCGGCTGGCCGCGCTGTCCCGGGAGACGGGCGCGCGGATCCTGGTCAACGTGGACGCGCGGCGCTCGGACAAGCCCGGTATCTACAAGAGTTCGGTGCTGATCGGCCCGGACGGCCCGACCGGCGACCGGTACGACAAGATGCGACTGGTCCCGTTCGGCGAGTACGTCCCGGCCCGCTCCCTGCTGGGCTGGGCGACCTCCGTCGGCGAGGCGGCCGGTGAGGACCGCAGGAAGGGGTCCGAGCAGGTGGTGATGGACGCGGGGCACGGGCTGCGGATCGGTCCCATGGTGTGCTTCGAGTCGGCGTTCCCCGACATGAGCAGGCATCTCGCGCAGGACGGCGCCGATGTGCTGCTCGCCCAGTCCTCCACGTCGACGTTCCAGCAGAGCTGGGCGCCCGCGCAGCACGCCTCGCTGGCCGCGCTGCGCGCCGCGGAGACCGGCCGCCCCATGGTGCACGCCACCCTGACGGGCGTCTCCGCCGTGTACGGCCCTGACGGCGGACGCGTCGGTCCCCGGCTCGGCACGGACACCGCCGCCGCCCAGGTGTACGAGGTGCCGCTCGCACACGGCACCACGCTCTACGTCCGCTTCGGCGACTGGCCGCTGCACGCGGCGCTGCTGATCCTCGCCGCCTGGGGCGTCACCGGGGTGGTGCGTTTCAGGCGGGGCCCTCGTGAATCGCTCGTACCACCCGCTCGCACAGCTCATGGGTCGCCAGGGCGTCCCGGGCGCTGAGCACCTTTCCCGCGCGCACCGCGTCGAGGAAGGCGAGCACCACCTGCTCGATGCCGCGCTGCCGTGCCACCGGCACCCAGTCCCCGCGCCGCCGCACGGTCGGCTGGCCCTTGTGGTCGATCACCTCGGCGAGGTTGACCACCTGACGCTTGGTGTCCTGCCCGGAGACCTCCAGGATCTCCTCCGCCGAGCCGCTGAGCCGGTTCATCACGCCGAGCGCGGTGAAGCCCTCCCCGGAGAGCTGGAGCACCACGTGGTGCAGGAGCCCGTCCTCGGTGCGGGCGCGCACGGTCACGTCGTCGACCGGGCCGGGCACCAGGAAGCGCAGCGTGTCCACGACGTGGATGAAGTCGTCGAGGATCATGGTGCGCGGTTCCTCCGGCAGCCCGATCCGGTTCTTCTGCATCAGGATCAGCTCACGCGGGTGGTCGGCGCACTGCGCGTAACCGGGGGCGTAGCGGCGGTTGAAGCCGACGGCGAGGCTCGTGCCCCGTTCCTCGGCGAGCGTCACCAGCCGCTCGGAGTCGACGAGTTCGTAGGCGAGCGGCTTGTCGACGTACGTCGGCACGCCCGCCTCGAGGAGCCGGGTCACGATCTCGGGGTGGACCTCGGTGGGCGCGTGCACGAAGGCGGCGTCGAGGTCCTGGGCGAGCAGGGAGTCCAGGTCCGCGTGGCGCCGGCCGGCCGGGAGGTGGAGGCCGTCGGCGACCCGTTCGAGGGTCGCGGGGGTGCGGGTCTGCAGGTGCAGGTCCACTCCGGGCAGGGTGGCGAGTACCGGAAGGTAGGCCTTCTGCGCGATGTCGCCGAGTCCGATGCAGCCGACCTTCACGGGGGGTTCTCCTCTAGCCCTTGCCTGCCCTGGTCCGGGAAGCATACGGCTGTTGCGGCGGGCGCCAGTCGGCGATCCCGTCGAAGCCGCGCAGGAGCAGCGTGGGAGCGGCCTTCGACACCGCCGCGAGCGCGTTGTCGCGTACGGCGATGCCGACGCGGCCGGTCATCAGGTTGAGGCGGGCCGTCCGCACCGCCCTGCGGGTGATCGCGGTGGTGCGCGGCAGCCTGGCCGCGGTGTAGGCGGGCAGGTCGTCGACGTGGTGGGCGAGGGTCACGGCGTCCTCGACGGCCTGGTTGCCGCCCTGGCCGAGGGTGGGCGGCATGGCGTGCGCGGCGTCGCCGACCAGGGCCGTCCTGCCGTGGTGGTGGGCGGGCAGCGGCTCGGCGATGTGGTGGACGTCGTGACGGAGCACGTCCTCGGGGCGGGCCGCGGCCAGTACCTCGGGCACCGGGGTGTGCCAGTCGCCGTAGAGCCGCAGCAGTTCGGCCCGCTCGTCCGGGGCGCGTTCCCCCGCGGGTGCCACGGCGGCGGCGTAGGCGTAGACCCTGCCGTCCTTGAGCGGGTGCGTGCCCCAGATGCGGCCCGGCCCCCAGGTCTCGTGCGAGGCGAACTCCACACCGGGCAGCGCAATCACCACCCGCCAGGTGGTGAAGCCCGAGTACACGGTCCCGGGATGACCGGGGAACAGGACGCGGCGGACGGCGGAGTGGATGCCGTCCGCGGCCACGACCAGGTCGGCCTCGAGGTCACCGTCGGGGGTGCCGACGCGCGCGGGCCGGCCCGGGTCGCCCGGGACGCCGGGGTCGAGGAGACGGGCGGCGGTGGCCGTGCGGACCGCGCCGGCCGGGAGCCGGGCCGCGAGGTGGTCGACGAGGGTGGCGCGGTGGAGCAGGACGAGGGGTCCGCCGAAGCGTTCGGCCGTGGCGGCGGAATCGGTCCGGGACAGCCACCGTCCGCCCGGCGCGCGCAGCCCTCCGTCGCCCTGCCAGGCCGACAGGGCGCGGATGTCGTCACCCAGCCCAATGACGTCCAGCCCGCGCAGCGCGTTGGGCGACAGGGAGATGGCCGCGCCGACCGGTTCCAGGGAGCCGGCGCGCTCCAGCACCGTGACCCGCACACCGCGCTGGGACAGGGCGACGGCGGTGGTCAGGCCGCCGATTCCGCCGCCGATCACGATCGCCCGTTCGACCCTTGCCATGGCTCCTCCTCGGAACGGATCCGCTCCCGCGCCACTACATCTGTAGTGAGCGCTCGACTCCACCGTACTACAGCCGTAGTGCGGCGGGTAGTTTGACCTCCATGTCCGTACGCACCACAGGCGCGTCCCGTGCCGATCTCGTCGCCGACACCGCCCTCGCCCTGCTCGCCGAGCGCGGGATGCGCGGACTGACCCACCGGGCGGTCGACGAGGCGGCCGGGCTCCCCCAGGGATCCACGTCGAACCTGGCGCGCACCCGGCAGGCACTGCTGGAACTCGCGGTGCGACGGCTCGCCGAGCGGGAGGCACGGGTCCTCGCGCTGCACGAGATGCCCGATCCGCGGGCCGGCGCCCCCTCCCTGCTGGACGCCTTGGCCCTGGCCACCCACCGCGCGCTCACGGGGAACCGGGCACTGACCCTCGCCCGCTACGAACTGGCCCTGGAGGCCACCCGGCGGCCCGAACTGCGTGCGTATTTCGATGCGGCCGGCGCCCGTTTCCGCGATCAGCTGACCGCCCTCGTCACCGGGCTCGGCTCCACGGACCCCGAGCGCCATTCGCTGTCCCTGATCGCCTGGGCGGACGGACTGATGTTCTCCTGTGTGGCCGGTTCCTTCAGCGCGCGCGTGCCGAGCCTCGCGGAGGTCCGCTCGGACCTGGGGGAACTGCTGGCCGGAATGCTCGGCGCGGAAAAGCCTTGGTGAAAGGGCTGCGCTCCGGGCCAGGATGGCGGCATGACGATCGAGCGCACCGAACCCGCAGTCGACGCCGACGAACGCGCCATGCTGGAGGGGTGGCTCGACTACCACCGCAGCACCCTCGCCCGGAAGTGCGAAGGGCTGACCGACGAACAGCTGCGCACCGCGTCGGTGCCGCCCTCGGAGCTGTCCCTGATGGGTCTGGTACGGCACATGTCGGAGGTGGAGCGGAGCTGGTTCCGCAGGGTGCTCGCGGACGAGGACGCGGGGCCCCTGTACTACAGCGAGGCCGACCGGGACGGCGAGTTCCACATGACCGAGGCGGACACCTGGCAGGAGGCGTACGCCACCTGGCAGGCCGAGATCGAGGCCGCCCGGCGCAACGCGGCCGGCTTCGCCCTGGACGATCCGTCCCGGGGCCCCAGCAGGTTCAGCGCCGATCCGCACAGCCTGCGCTGGATCTACACCCACATGATCGAGGAGTACGCGCGGCACAACGGTCACGCCGACCTGATCCGCGAGCGGCTGGACGGCGCAACGGGCGAGTGACGTCACCTCTGATGCCGCCGGGGCGTCCGTACGGGGCGGGAGATCACCCGTGCGGGGCATGCTGCGCCTGTCCGCCCTCTCCCGGGCGGCCGGAGCCAGCAGAGTGGCGCGGGTGCAACGAACGACGACCACAGCAACGCTTCTGGTGACCGTGGCGGTCTCCGCCCTCTCGGGCTGTGTGACCGTCCAGCGTCCCCTGGCCCCCGGGCCGGCGACGGCACCGCCCCAACGGATCGGGCCGGGCCCGGACGGGCGGGACGAGACGCAGGTGGTGCAGGCACCGGCGCGCGAGGCCCTGGAGATGGTCGGCCCGTCCCGGCCCTCGAAGAAGCCGGCGTCGCCCTCGCACCGCGCCGCGCCGACAACCCCGCCGGAGCGGAGCACGCCCTCCGAGGGCCGGACGCTTCCGGCCCGTCCCGAGCCGGACGCGCGCGTGCCGTCGCGGCCGCCGATGGACCTTCCCGATGCCGGGGGGCCGCCGAACGGTGCCTCGGCCGCGCCGGACCTCTGTGCGCTGGGCCGGGAGTACGGAGGCTGGCGCCCGGGCAGTCCGGAGGCGGCCATCTGCCAGGAGACCTACGGCCGCTGAACGACACGCGCCGGCCCGGCCGGGGACCTGCGATGCGCCCGGTCCTCCGGCGCCTGCCCGCCCCATCCCGTCGCCCGCTCGGAGGGGCAGCGCCCCACGCTGCCCGGTGCGGGCGATGGCACGGCCCCGGCGGTCCTCGTGACGGAGCCACGTGCACGGTTCGGCAACGCGGCGAGCCCGCGTGCCAGGCGTCGCGGGACAGGCGGGCAGAATACGGGCGAGCCCTCAGGGACGCTGTCGCGGCGGCCCCCAGCCGCCGGGGGCCCCGTCCTCGCCCAGCCGGATCTCCAGCCGACGGATGGCGGCCCGGACGCCCTCGCCGTAGCGGTCGTCGGCGAGGGCGCGTGCCGCGCCGCGAGCCCGGCCGAGGTGCGCGCGGGCGTCGTCGGGGCGGCCGAGGCGGGCGTAGTCGTCGGCCAGGTTGAGGTGCAGCGAGGGGTAGAGGGCGCGCACCGCGAGGGAGTCCTCGTAGGTGTCGGACCGGTCGTCCGCGACCTCCTCGGCCGCCGTCAGCGCCCGCAGGTCCCAGGCCAGTTCGTGCTCGGGGTCGTCCTGGGTGTCGGCGAGGTAGTGGGCCAGTGTGCAGCGGTGCAGGGGATCGCCGTGCTCGCCGATCTCCGCCCACAGGCCGAGGAACCGGTGCCGGGCCTCCTCGCGGTCCCCCGCGTGGTGCAGCATCACGACCTGACCGATCCGTGTCAGCACGGCGTCCGGCGCCGCCTGCCCCTGTCGCTCCGTCACCCTGTCCTCCGCACCGCTCGCCGGCTGTCGTCCCCCGACGCTAACCGCGGGCCGGGGCGACACCGGACAAGCCGCTCCGTGAACCTCGAGCGGGCCGGGTGCGGTGCCGACGCGACCGTCGGCACCCGGCACGGCCTCGGCGGTGTCAGCCCACGTTCGGGACGGTCCAGTCGATCGGCGCGTGGCCCTGCGCGGCCACCGCCTCGTTGATCTGGGTGAACGGACGGGATCCGAAGAACTTCTTCGCCGACAGCGGCGAGGGATGCGCCCCCTTGACCACCACGTGCCGACTCTCGTCGATCAGTGGCAGCTTCTTCTGCGCGTAGTTGCCCCACAGCACGAAGACCGCCGGATCGGGCCGGTTGGCCACCGCGCGGATCACCGCGTCGGTGAACAGCTCCCAGCCGCGCCCCTTGTGCGAGTTGGCCTCCCCCGCGCGGACCGTGAGCACCGCGTTGAGCAGGAGCACGCCCTGCCGGGCCCACGGCATCAGATAGCCGTTGTCCGGAATGGGCGTGCCCAGTTCGGCGTGCATCTCCTTGTAGATGTTGCGCAGCGACGGGGGAATCTTCACGCCGGGCCGCACCGAGAAGCACAGGCCGTGCCCCTGGCCCTCGCCGTGGTAGGGGTCCTGGCCGAGGACCAGGACCTTCACCTCGTCGTACGGCGTGGCCTCCAGCGCCGCGAAGACCTCCTCGCGGGGCGGGTACACGGGACCGTTCGCCCGCTCCTCCTCGACGAACTCGGTCAGCTCCTTGAAGTAGGGCTGCTGCAGCTCGTCGCCCAGAACCCCGCGCCAGGACTCGGGCAGCATGGCGATGTCGGTCACGTCAATGTCCTTACGTGTGCGGTCGCTTCCAGGTCACCGAACCTACAGGCGACCACTGACAACCGCCGCGCGGACGGCCGTTCCCGGGGCTACCAGCTGGTCTTCCGGGACAGCTGCCACACCATCATGATCGTGGACGGGTCCAGCGCCCGCTCCGCGCCCGAGATGTCCCGGCTCGCCGCCACGTACTGCCGGCCCTGCCACAGCGGCAGCAGCCGCACGTCGTCGACGAGGATCTGCTGGGCCTCCTCGAACTGCTTCACCACGTTGCCGCGGTCGCTCTCCCGGCGGGAGCTGGGCAGCAGCTCGGTCGTGATCTTGGTCGCCTCGTAGGGGGTGCCGAGCGCGTTCTGCTTGCCGACGAACGGCGCGATGAAGTTGTCCGCGTCCGGGAAGTCAGGGAACCAGCCACGCCCGAACACGGGGTACTGGCCCTTCTGGTAGCCCTCGACGTACGTCTTCCAGGGGCGGCTCTTGAGGGTGACGTCGAACAGCTTCGACGCCTCCAGCTGACGCTCGAGCTCCTTGAACTCCAGCGCGGTCTCGGAGCCGTAGCGGTCCGTGGTGTACCAGAGAGTGAGCGGGACCGGCTCGGTGATGCCCGCGTCGGTGAGGATCTCCCGGGCCTTGTCGACGCTCGGCTCGCCGTAGTCGTCGAAGAAGCCGGTGGTGTGCCCGGTGAGACCCTTGGGGACCATGGAGTACAGCGGATCGACGGTGTCCTTGTAGACCTTGTGCGCGATCGCCGCGCGGTCCACGACCTGGGCGACGGCCTGGCGCACCTCCTGCTTGCCGGCCCACGGGTCCTTCGGGTTGAACACCAGGTAGTTGATGTCCGTCCCGCTGCCCTCGACGAGCTGGATCTCCTCCTCCTTGGCGGCCCTGCCCTGGAACTCGATGACGTCGCTGGCGGCCAGTCCTCGGTAGGTCAGGTGGATCTGGTCGTCGCGCAGCGCCTTGACCATGGTGCCGGAGTCCTGGAAGTAGCGGATGGTCACCGCGTTGTTCCGGCGGTCGGCATAGCCCTTGTACCGGTCGTTGCGGACGAGTTCGGCCGTCTTGCCCTCGTCGTACGACTGCAGGGTGTAGGGGCCCGAACCGACGACGCCGTTCTCCTCGCGCAGGGCGTCCGCCGGGTAGGCGTCGGGGTCGACGATCGACATGGCGGGCGTGGCGAGGACGAACGGGAAGGTGGCGTCCGGCTTGTTGAGGTAGAAGACGACCTCGCGCTCACTGGGTACCTGCACCCGTTCGAGGCTGCCGAGCAGACCGGCGGGGCCGCCGTTGACGTTGATCTCCCGGATCCGGTCGATGGAGTGCTTGACCGCCTTGGCGTCGAGCGTGCCGCCGTCGGAGAACTTCAGGCCCTCGCGCAGCTCGCAGCGGAACACCTGGTTGGAGCTGTCGGAGAACTCGCAGTTCTCCGCGGCGTCCGGCTGGGGCGTGGTGGCACCCACCGGGTAGCTCAGCAGGGTCTGGTAGATGTTGCGGAACAGCTCCCAGGAGCTGTCCCATGAGGCGGCAGGATCCAGCGTGCTGGGCGAGCTGGTGGTGCCCACGACTATCGGTCCTTCGTCGTCCGAGCTGTCGGACGACAGGACGCCGCATCCGGTTACCAGGGACGACATGGCCGCGATGGCTGCCACCCGCCGCAGGCATCGGTTCCGGTTGAACACGCGCACGCTCCTCGATCTGCCATACCAAGGGTCGGCAGACCATACCGCAGTGACACCCCTGCTGACCCTCCTGTGTACAGCCCTTGAGATCGACTTCGCGATGACTACGTTGTCACCCGCCGTCGCGGCCCGGATACGCCGACACGGGCGCCGTTTTCGTCAACGGACGCCCGTGTCGGGAGAGTCCTGCGCGGCCCGCGCGCGGCGCGCTCGCACGCGCGCGGGCGGGCGTGTCAGGCCACGCCGGCGTTCAGGAAGATGCCGCCGTCGACGACCAGGGTCTGACCCGTGACCCAGTCCGACTGGCCGGAGGTGAGGAAGGCCGCGGCGCCGCCGATGTCGGAGGGCACGCCGAGGCGGCCCAGCGGGTAGCCCGCGGCGGCCTCCTCCTCCCGGCCCTCGTACAGGGCCTGCGCGAACTTGGTCTTCACCACTGCCGGGGCGATGGCGTTGACCCGCACCTTGGGCGCGAACTCGTGCGCCAGCTGCTGGGTCAGGTTGATCAGCGCGGCCTTGCTGACGCCGTAGGCGGCGATGAACGGCGAGGGCGCCAGGCCCGCGACGGAGGCGATGTTGACGATCGCGCCGCCGTTGTCCTTCTGCCAGGCGTGCCAGGTCTTCTGCGCGAAGCCCAGCGCCGAGATCACGTTGGTCTCGAACACCTTGCGCGCCACGTTCAGGTCGAGGTCGGCGATCGCCCCGAACACCGGGTTGGTGCCGGCGTTGTTGACCAGGTAGTCGACGCGGCCGAAGGCCTCCATGGCGCGCTCGACGGCGACGGCCTGGTGGGCCTCGTCGTGCGCCTTGCCCGCGACGTACACGGCCCGGTCGGCGCCGAGCTTCTCGACGGCCTCCTTGAGGGCGTCCTCGGTGCGGCCGGTGATGCAGACCCGGTCGCCCCGCGCGACGAGCGCTTCGGCGACGCCGTAGCCGATGCCGCGGCTGGCGCCGGTGATGAGGGCTACCTTGCCCGAAAGTTCCACAGCAGTCATGTTCCCGGTCTTCCTAGTCGAGCGGTCCGCCGGCGACGTACAGCACCTGGCCGGAGACGAAGCCGGCGGCCTCGCCGGTGAAGAAGGCGATCGCGTTGGCGATGTCCTCGGGCTCGCCGACACGGGCGACCGGGATCTGGGTCGCGGCGGCGGCCTTGAAGTCCTCGAAGCCCATGCCGACACGGTCGGCGGTGGCCTTGGTCATCTCGGTGGCGATGAAGCCCGGGGCGACGGCGTTGGCGGTGACGCCGAACTTGCCGAGCTCCTTGGCAAGGGTCTTGGTGAAGCCCTGCAGACCCGCCTTGGCGGCCGAGTAGTTGACCTGGCCGCGGTTGCCGAGGGCGGAGGAGGACGACAGGTTGACGATCCGGCCGAAGCCGGCGTCCACCATGTGCTTCTGACAGGCCTTCGACATCAGGAACGCGCCGCGCAGGTGCACGTTCATGACGGTGTCCCAGTCGGAGACGCTCATCTTGAACAGCAGGTTGTCCCGCAGCACGCCCGCGTTGTTGACCAGGATCGTGGGCGCGCCGAGCTCCTCGGTGATCCGCGCGACGGCCGCCTCGACCTGTGTCTCGTCGGAGACGTCGCAGCCGACCGCGAGGGCCTTCCCGCCCGCGGCGGTGATCTTCTCGACGGTGTCCTTGCAGGCGGCCTCGTCGAGGTCGATCACGGCGACCGCGCGGCCTTCGGCGGCCAGTCGTACGGCGGTGGCGGCGCCGATGCCGCGCGCGGCGCCGGTGACGACCGCGACCCGCTGCTCAGTGGTGGACATTGCTGCTTCTCCTCGCCCTTGGGATGCGGCTCCTGCGGTCGGACCCGGTTGAGTGAGCGACCGCTTAGTACCTTCAGCAGACGTGACGCTAGAAGCCCTGGCACCCGGTGTCAACGGCACACCGCGCGTGTGTGATCCATTCCCCGCGCGGCGGCCTCCCGCGCGCGGGGACGCACGCCCGTCGCGGCCGGCGGCGCCGGGCACCCGATCGGCCCAGCGCTGCGCGACCGCGCGACCGGCGGCGCCTAGCGTCGAAGCGCGAGCCACCCGCGGCCGGAAAGGAGGCGTTCCATGCGCCGTCGCACCGGTGCCATAGGCACGCTGATCGCGCTCGCCGCGATCGTGCCGTTGGCCGACCCCGCTCACGCCCAGGACCTGGACTGCAGCGACTTCACCTATCAGGAGGACGCGCAGACCTTCTTCGACCTGGACCGGAGCGATCCGCACCGGCTCGACGAGGACCCGGGGCCGGACGACGGTCTGGCCTGCGAGGCGCTTCCCCGACGCGGCCTCACCTCGTCCACGTTCCGGCCCGCGCCGTCCACACCCGCCCCCACCCGGTCACCGTCACCGTCGTCGACGACCGCTTCGCCCACCCGGACCGCGACTCCCACGTCCGCGCCGACGACACGGTCGGCGCCCGCCACGACCGCGCCCGCGACCACCGCGCCCGCGACACCCGCCTCCGTCGCACCCACGCGCGGTGTGCAGGGCGGGCTGGGCGGTGCCTCGGACTCCGGGCCGAGCGGGCTGGAGACGGGCATCGGCGCGACGTTCGTGACGGGCGCCGTCCTCGCGGCCGGACTCCTGGTGAGGCGCCGCCGCTCCTGACGGGCCGAGCGCGGACGCCCTGCGGTCAGCGCACGAGCAGATCGAGCAGCCGTTCCACCTCCGCCGCCGGATCGGCGGTGAGCCCGGTGTGCACGGGACCGGGCCGGACGATGGTGGACCGGGGCGCGATCAGCCAGCGGAAGCGCCGTCCGGCGTCGTCCCGCGCGGCCTGTCCCGCCGCGTCCCCGCCGGCGCAGACTCCCTCGACCGCGCGCAGCGCGGCCCGCACGCCGGGCAGATCCGCCGCCGGATCGAGCGCCAGCAACCGCGCCTCGTCGAGGTGGGTACGGGCCGCGACGAAGGACTTGGGGCGGCAGTACACGAGCACCCCGGCGTTGACGCACTCGCCGCGCTCGATGCGCGGTACCACCCTCAGCAGCGCGTACTCGTAGACGTGCCGGTCGCTCACTGGTCCCCCTCGAGGCCGTGGATGCGCTGGTGAACGGTGGCGGCGCGGGCGATCAGTGGCCGCGCGTAGGCCTGCCGGAGTTCTCCGGGCGTGTCGAAGCCTTGCTCACCTGCCAGCCAGACGTCGGGGACCTCCGCGGTGACCGCGGCCAGCAGGTCCTCGGTGACCAGCGGGGCGAGGTCCGCGGCGGCGGCCGCGACGTCCGGGGCGAAGGTCCTCAGGGCGTGGTCGGAGGCGTCGTAGGGGCGGGCGGCGGAGGCGGCGGCGCCGGGCCAGTTGTGATGCCAGATCATCGTGGCGCCGTGGTCGATCAGCCAGAGACCGTCGCGCCGCCGGAGCAGATTGGGGTTGCGCCACGAGCGGTCGACGTTGTTCACCAGCGCGTCGAACCAGACGATCCGTCCGGCCTCCTCGGGACTCACCTCGAAGGCGAGCGGATCGAAGCCGAGGGCGCCGGAGAGGAAGGCCATGCCGAGGTTGGTGCCGCCGCTGGACTTGAGCAGCTGCTGCACCTCCTGGTCGGGTTCCCCGAGCCCCAGCACGGGGTCGAGTTCGACGGTGACCAGCCGCGGCACCCTCAGACCCAGCCGACGGGCCAGCTCCCCGCAGACCACCTCGGCGACCAGCGTCTTGCGGCCCTGCCCGGCGCCGGTGAACTTCAGGACGTAGGTCCCCAGGTCGTCCGCCTCGATCAGTCCGGGCAGCGAGCCGCCCTCGCGCAGGGGCGCGATGAAACGGGTCGCGATGACTTCCTTGAGCATCGCCCCAGGCTACTGGCGTGCCACCGCACGTCGGGGACGGGCCGGGCGGGGAAGGACCGCACCCGACAGCGAAACGACAGCTGCGATTTACGCCCCTCCGACCGCGGGCACGCCAAGCTCTCGGCATCTCCTGAACGGCGTGGGCCCGCTGACCGTACCTCTCCGCAGATCATCTGCTCTCCCCGAAGGGACACATCAGCATGACCGCATCGCTTCGACCTGCATCCGGACCCGCCCGTCGAACCGTCGTGACGGCGGCCGGAGCGGCGGGCCTCGCCGTCGCGCTGACCGCGTGCGGGAGCTCCGACGACGACGCGTCGAGCTCCTCCGCCGACTCCGGCTCCAGCTCCTCCGGCTCCGACGGCGGCTCCGACGGCGGCTCGGGCGGCGGCTCGGGCGGCGGCGATGCGGCCGCCGGTGCCGAGCCGCTCGCCTCGACCGCGGACATCCCCGAGGGCGGCGGAAAGGTCTTCGCCGACCGCAAGGTGGTGGTCACCCAGCCGACGGCGGGCGAGTTCAAGGCGTTCTCGGCCACCTGCACCCACCAGGGGTGCGCGGTGAAGAGCGTCGCCGACGGGGTCATCAACTGCCCCTGCCACAACAGCAACTTCTCCATCGCCGACGGCAGTGTGAAGGGGGGCCCGGCGACCAAACCGCTGCCCGCGGTGGAGATCAGCGTCAGCGGGGACTCGATCACCCTCGCCTGAGGCGGCACCATGCACGACATGAGAGAAGAAGGGGCCGTATGACCGCCACGCAGCGCCGGGGCCGGAAAATCATGATGACGCCCGGGGAGCTGGACGATTTCCTGACCGTCCAGCGCACCTGCCGGGTCGCCACGGTGTCCGCCGACGGCACGCCGCACGTCAGCACGCTCTGGTTCGCCTGGGACGGGACCTCGCTGTGGCTGTACTCCGTGGTGCGCAGCAGGCGCTGGGCGGATCTGCGGCGTGATCCCCGGGTGGCGATCGTGGTCGACACGGGTGAGGAGTACGACGAGCTGCGCGGTGCCGAGCTGTCCGGGCGGGTGGAGTTCGTGGGCGAGATTCCGCGTACGGGCGAGCTGCGCGCGGAGCTCGACGTGCCCGAGACCCTGTTCGCCCGCAAGAACTTCGGTCTGGACGAGATGCCCCATGACGGGCGGCACGCCTGGCTGCGTCTGACGCCGGAGAAGATCGTTTCCTGGGACTTCAGGAAGCTGCCGACGCTGCCGTAAGGCCGCCCGTCGCTCTCCCGGGCCCCTGGCTACGCGTTCACCCCTCCTACGCGCTCCCCGGCCGTCCGCAGCGCGCTCACCGCCGCGCGGATGGACGGGCGGCGGTCCGCGTCCGCGCGCCAGACCACGAAGACGTGCCGTCGCACCCGCTGGCGCAAGGGAATGGTCACCACCCCGTCGGGCAGCGGGTTACGCCCGAGCAGGGGGGCGATGCAGACGCCGAGCCCCGCCGCGACCAGGCCGAGCTGGGTATGGCTCTCGGCCGCGCGGTGGCCGACGACCGGCTCGATGCCCTTCGAACGCAGGGTGAACATGAGCCATTCGTGGCAGAACTCGCCCTCGCCCCAGGTGATCCACTCGTCCTCGGCGAACTCCGCGAGATCCACCTCGTCACGGCCGGCCAGCGGGTGGCCGGCCGGAATCGCCACGTCGGCCGGGTCGTCCAGCAGCAGCGCCTTGACCAGACCGTCGGGCAGTGGCATCGGCTTGTTGTACCAGTCGAGCACGACGGCGAGATCGAGGTCCCCGCGGACCACGCCCCGGATGCCCTGCTCCGGTTCGAGCTCGC
Organism: Streptomyces malachitofuscus; assembly: GCF_055571035.1. NCBI lineage: Bacteria > Bacillati > Actinomycetota > Actinomycetes > Kitasatosporales > Streptomycetaceae > Streptomyces > Streptomyces malachitofuscus. The sequence continues at coordinate 234,945 of NZ_JBVIGA010000009.1, forward strand.
GGGAGCGCACGCGCAGCGCGGGATGTCGTGCGCGCAGATCCGCGAGCGCGACCGGGAACAGCCCGCGCGCGGCGGTCGGGAACGCCGAGACGCGCAGCTCACCGGCAACCTGGCCGCGCTGCGCCTCCAGATCGGACTGGGCGAGCTCGACCTGGGAGAGGATCCGCGCGGCGTGTTCGGCCAGCAGCCGGCCCGCGTCCGTGAGCCGCACGCCGCGCCCGTTCTTGGCCAGCAGCTGCTGGCCGACCTCGCGCTCCAGCTTGGCCATCTGCTGCGAGACGGCCGACGTGGTGATGTGCAGGCCCTCGGCGGCGCCGGTGACCGAGCCGTGCCGTGCGAACGCGTCCAGGGTGCGCAGGCGCTCCAGGTTCAACATGTAAGTGATGCTACGAGATACCGCTTTCGAAATCTCGATTGTGCTACGAGATGAGCGTCCAGCATCGTTGCGTCCATGAGCAGCGTCACCGCGACCACCACCGCACCGGGCCCGGCCGGTACCGCCCAGGACAGCCCCCGCCCCCGTCTGGACTGGCGGCTGCGTTTCGGCGCCCTGTCCCTGATCTGGGGATTCAGCTTCCTTCTCATCAAGGTCGGCACCCAGGGCTACGCCCCGTTCCAGGTCACCTTCGGACGGCTGGCCTTCGGGACCGCCGTCCTCGCCGTCGCGATGGCGGTACGTCGGGAGCGGTTGCCGCGCGGTGCCCGCACCTGGGGTCATCTGGCGGTCGCCGGGTTCCTGCTGAACGCCCTGCCCTTCTCGCTGTTCGCCTTCGCGGAACTGACCATCCCGTCCACCCTGGCCGGCATCTGCAACGCCACGTCGCCGCTGTGGGGGATGGCGCTGTCCCTGGTGGCCCTGTCCGAGGACCGGCCGACCCGGGTGCGGGTGGCGGGGCTCGGCCTGGGCTTCCTGGGGGTGCTGACCGTGTTGGGCGCCTGGCAGGGCTTCCAGGGCCTGGACGCCCGGGGCACCGCGCTGGCCCTGCTGGCCTCGCTGAGCTACCCCGTCGGCTGGATCTACGTCCGTCGCACCCTGGCGGGCAGCAGCCACTCGAACCTGTCCCTGACCGGGGGTCAGCTGCTGCTCGCCACCGTCCAACTGGCCGTGGTGACCCCGCTGTTCACCTCCCTGCCGACCTCGTTCGCCGTGGGGCCGCTGCTGGCGATCGCCGCACTGGGCACGCTCGGCACGGGCCTCGCCGTGCTCATCCAGTACGGCCTGGTCGCCGAGGTCGGTCCGACGACCGGACAGATGGTCACCTACTTCGTCCCGGTGATCGCCGCCGCGGCCGGCATCGCACTCCTCGGCGAAACCCTGACCTGGTCCACACCGGTGGGCGCAGCGATCGTACTGGCCGGCGCAGCACTGACCCAGGTGCGACCGAAGCAGCCGTAGCACCGCAACTGCGGGTCATCGCGTGCCGGCACAACGGGGGGGGGCGATTGTGCCCTCCAGTGCCTTTGAGGGGGCCTGGGAGGTCCCCCCAGGGCGATGAAGGTCCCCCCGCAATCGCCGGGCTGCGCACCACCCCCGCCCCGGAAGCCAACAGGCACGGCCTCAGACATACGTCCGCATGGGCTCCCCGTCCGCCCCCCCGACCGCCGCCGCGATCGCCTCCGCCACCACCCCCACCTCGTCCTCCCCCAGCCCCGACACCGTCACCCGAATCCCCGGCGCCGCCCGCATCCGAAACCGCGCCCCCGGCGCCACCGCCCACCCCGCATGCAGCAACCGCGCCACCACCCCTGTCTCATCCGGCACCGGCACCCACACGTTCATCCCGCTCACCCCGCGCGCCGCGATCCCACGCCCCGCCAGCGCCGAGATCAACGCCTCACGCCGCCGCCCGTACCGCGCTGCCACCGCCGCCGGATCCACCGCCCCCTCGCTCCACAGCCGCGCCACCGCCCGCTGCACGATCCGGCTCACCCAGCCCGGCCCGAGCCGCTGCCGTCCCCGCACCCGGTCGAGCGTGACCGGATCCCCCGTGAGCACCGCGAGCCGCAGATCGGGGCCGTACGCCTTGGCCGCCGAGCGGACGAAGGCCCAGCTCCGGGTGACCCCGGCCAAGGGGTGGAGCGGGAGGTTCACGATGTGGTGCCCGTGATCGTCCTCGATCAGCAGCGTCTCCGGGTGCCCGGCGAGCACCGACCGCAGCTCACGGGCGCGTGCGGCGCTCAGTGCGGCCCCCGTCGGATTCTGCGCGCGGTCGGTGACGATCAGCGCCCGCGCACCGCCCGCCAGCGCCCGGCGCACGTCGTCGGGCAGCGGGCCCTCGTCGTCGACGCCGACGGGGACGGTCCGCAGCCCGAGCGCCGGGACCAGGTCCAGCAGACTCCCCCACCCGGGGTCCTCCACCGCGACGGCGTCCCCGGGTTTGAGGTGAGCCATGAGCACCCGCTCCAGCGCGTCCAGCGCACCCGAGGTGACGGCGACGGGGCCGTCGGGTACGCCGTCGGCGTCCAGTCCCGCCCGGGCCAGACGCGCCAGCTCGGGCTCCACGGGCGCCTGCCCGTAGAGCACCGGCTCGCGGTCGCCCTGGGCGGCCGCCGCGGCGAAGGCCCCGGCGAGAGCGGGCAGCAGCGCCGGATCCGGGTTGCCCTCGGACAGGTTCCGCACGCCCGGCGGCACTTCCACCCGGATGAGATCCCGCACGGTCGTGGCCGGCTTGGGCCGCACCCGGCTCCCCCGCCGGCCCGCGGTCTCGATGACCCCGCGCTCCCGCAGGGTCCGGTAGGCGGCGGCGACGGTGTTCGGATTCACCCCGAGCCGTTCGGCCAGCTCCCGTAGCGGAGGAAGGAGCTCCCCCGGCTGCAGCGCGCCGTCCCCGACCGCCCGCTCGATGCTCGCGGAGATCTCCGCTGCGCGCCGCCCACTGATCCGATACTCTCCTAGCACAAAGCCAATTATGCACTAGTGCAATGGAGAGCGCCATGCAGGGGACCCCGCCGCAGCAGCGGCCCGCCGCCACCTACCCGCCCACCGAGCGCACCGTCCCCACCCGCTCCCCCGACCGGGCCGCGTACGACAAGGAGTTGGTGCACGCCATACTCGACGAGGGTTACGTCTGCCATCTCGGTTTCGTCCGGGACGGAGCGCCAGTGGTCCTGCCCACGCTGTACGGCCGGGTCGGCGAGGTCCTCTACGTCCACGGCTCGACCGGGTCGCGGCCGCTGCGGGCGGCGGGTCTGGCCGACCCGGGGCTTGCGGTGTGTCTGACCGTCACCCACGTCGACGGGCTGGTGCTGGCCCGCTCGGCGTTCCACCACTCGATCAACTACCGCTCCGTGGTGGTGCACGGCCTGGCCTACGACGTGACCGACCCCGAGGAGAAGCGGCGGGCGCTCGACGCGCTGGTCGACCATGTCGTACCGGGCCGCGCCGCCGACTCCCGCCCGGCCAACAAGAAGGAACTGGCCGCGACCGCGGTCATCCGCCTCGACCTGAACGAGGTCTCCGCCAAGCTCCGCACCGGCGGCGTCAACGACGAGCCGGAGGACCTGGCCCTGCCCCACTGGGCCGGAGTCGTTCCGCTGCGCAAGGGCTACGACACCCCGCTCGCCGACCCCGGGCTGGCCCCCGGCACCGAGCCGCCCGGCTACCTGGCGGCCCTGTGATGCTGATCCACCCCTGGGACGCGCCCCGCGACGACGACGAGTGGCAGCGGTGGCCGGCCACGCACGACTTCGGCCGGCTCGCGGTCAACGGTCCGCCCGGCGAACCGCCGTACGTCCAGCCGCTGCACTTCGCGTACGACGCCGTGCGCGGCGAGGCGGTCACCCACCTGGCGCGGCCGAACCCGATCTGGCCCGTCCTCGAGGCGCGCCCGGAGGTCGTGCTGAGCGTGGTCGACGACTACGTCTACGTGCCCGGCCCCTGGCAGGCCGAGCCCGGCACCCCGCCCGAGCACGGCGTCCCGACGAGCCTCTACGCCGCCGTTCAGCTGCGGTGCCGTGCCCACGTCGTGGACGATCCGGCCAAGAAGGCCGCGCTCCTGAACCGGCAGACGGGCCACTTCCAGCCGGAGGGCGGCTCCGCGCGGGCGGCGGCGGGCGAGGCCCCGTACGGGGGACTGCTGTCCGGGATCCGCGGTCTGCGGCTCGAAGTGACAGGCGTCCGCGCGAAGTTCAAGTACGCGGGCAAGCGTTCGGAGGCGGTCCGCGACCGGATCGCGTCCGGGCTGGCGGAGCGGGACGGCGCGCGTGACGCGCAGGCACGCGCGCACGTCCTGCGCCGGCGAGCGGTCTGATCCGCGAGGGCCCCTCCGGCGGGAAGGGCCCTTGCCCGGTCAGACGGGTACGGCCTCCGGCTCACTCCTGCGGGACCGCGCGTCCCGCGCCTCGCCCAGCGCGAGCCCCGCGACCGAGCCCAGCATCAGCAGGGTGCCGGCCAGGGTGCCCGTCGTGAGCCGCTCACCGAGCAGGGCGACCGCGAGCACCGCCGCGCTCACCGGTTCCAGCAACATGATCACGGACACGGTGGCCGACCGGACGACGGCGGCGCCGGCGAAGTAGAGGCCGTACGCGAGCGCCGTCGGTACGGAGGCGACGTACGCCAGCAGCCACAGCAGCGTGCCGGGGGCGTCGGTGTGCGGCATCAGCCCCTCGATCGCGGCGAAGGGCAGCAGCACCAGACTGGTGACGGCGAACGCCCCCACGGTCGTGCCGGAGGAGTCCGTGTCGCCGTCGCGTCCCCACCAGCGGGTGAGCAGGGTCATGGCCGAGTATCCGGCGGCGGACACCAGGGCGAGCACGACGCCCCACGCGTCCACGGTCGTCTCCCCGCCGCCCAGGACGAGCACGACGAGCCCGGCGAGCGCACCCGCGACGGCGGCCAGTCCGCCACGTCCCAGTCGCTCCCCCATGGTCAGCCGGGCGCCGAGCGCGATCAGCACGGGTCCGGCGCCGAGGGTGACCACGGTGGCCACGGCCAGGCCCGTGGCGGAGACGGCCGCGAAATAGGCGGTCTGGAAGATCGCGAGCCCGACCCCGGTGGCTCCGGCCCGCAGCGCCCTGCGGCCCGTCGGCTCGGGGACGGCGGGCCGCGAGCGACGGGACAGCGGCCGGACGGCGAGCAGCAGCACCAGGCCGACGGCGCAGCGCCAGAAGGACAGGGTGACGGGGCCCATGTCGCTGGTCCGGTAGACCAGCGACGCGGCCGCGCCCGCGGTGCCCCAGGCGGCACCGGCGACGATCAGATAGAGGAGGCCTCGCCCGACGGGCAGGCCGGAGACGGCGTTCGACACGTGTTCTCTCCGCAGATACACGCACCACGCGCATCGGCGCGGGTGCGGAAGTTCGGGAAGGGATCCCGGATCAGTGCCGGTCGGGACCGGAAGAGCGGGATCCGCGGACTTCGTCTGCGGGCAGCACCGTTACGCCCGGCGACCGGCCGGGCGGATGTACCGGAGGGCCCGCCTCAGGCGGCCGGAGGCGGAAGAACGAGCGCGCGCGCATGCATGATCAGCACCTTATGCCGTCGTTCCGGGCGTGGACAACTCACGTTCCGGCCCGCCACCGGCCACCGGTTTCCCGGAACCCTTCGCCGGGGCCGAGGACTGGGCGATGAAGGCACCCGCGAGGACCACCGCGCCGCCCGCGATCTGCGGTGCGGAGAGGTGCTCACCGAGCAGGACCCAGGCCAGCACGGTGGCGATGACCGCCTCCAGACAGGCCACGACACCCGCCACCTGCGGCGAGAGCCGGCGCACCGAGACCACCCCGGTGACGTACGCGGCCACCGTGGCGACGAGCACGATCCACCCCAGCAGCACGAAGGCGGCGACCGGCGTTCCGTCCATCTCCGCGCTGCCGGTGAGCACGGACCAGTCCATGGACCAGGGCCGGGCGACGACGGTCAGGACGGCGGCGCCGATCAGCAGCCCGTAGGCGATCACACCGAGCGGATCAGGGGCCTCGGCGGCGTCGCTGCCCTGGTCGGACAGGACGAAGTAGCCGACCTGGCAGCAGGCGGCACCGAGGGCGAGCAGCAGCCCCAGGACGTCGAACCCGAGGCCGGACCACACCTCCACGACACAGGCGAGGCCGCCCACCGCCAGGACCACGCCGGCCGCGGCGGCGCGGGTGACCGGCCGCCGCTGCACGAACCGCACCCAGCCGAGCACGAGCGCGGGCGCCAGATATTCGACCAGCAGCGCGACGCCGACGGGGATACGGGAGATGGCGGCGAAATAGCAGGCCTGGACGCCGGCCACGGCGAGCAGCCCGAATCCGGCGAGCAGCCCCGGCCTGCGGCGCAGCAGCCCCCGGTGGCGCACCGCCAGCGGCAGCACGACGAGCGCCGCGCCCGCGACGCGCAGCCATACGACGTGGAGCGGGTCGAGGCCCGCCTCGATCAGCGGCTTGGCGGCGACACCGGATCCCCCGAAGGCCACGGCGGACAGCAGCGCGAGACCGAGTCCGACGCCCCTTCCACCGTGGTTCCGGGTAGTGACAGTGGTAGGCACCGGCACATGATGACAGGCGCCGACAGGAGCGTCACCCCCTATGGCACCTGTCTCACCGACTGGACGGCGCCTCGAGCCGGGTGAACAGTGCGCGAGGGTCGATTCCGGCGCGTTCGAGCACCTCGGCGGCGCGCGCCTGCGGGTCCGCGACCAGCGCGGCGAGCAGATCCGCTCCGCGCGCCGGCCCTTCGCCGTCGCGGGCGGCGCGCGCATGGGCGTACTCCATGCAGCCCGCGGCAAGCGGGGAGAAGCCCGCCGCCTCCGTCACCACCGGGACGCTTCCCGAGTCCTCCACGGCGCCCTGCCAGCGCAGGCCGTAGCCGATGCTCCGCTGGACCAGGTAGCCGAGCAGCCGCGCGACGCGCGGCCCTTCGCCGAGGAGCGACCTCACCTCGGCGTCGGACTCGAGGAGCGAGTGCAGCAGATGGGCGGTGTCGATCTGACCGTCCCCGTCCCGGACGGCCCTGCGACGGGCACCGGCGACCACGGCTGCCAGCTCGGCACTGAGCCTGGCATCGCTGTCGGCGCGGTGGACGCCCTGCTCCTGGAGCTCGTGGGCCTGCTGCCGGGGGATACGGGGTTGCACATCCCCCACCCCATCAGTCCCCCGCCACCGGGACATCCCCGGCGGGAAGCATCTTGGCGTCCCACGGGAAGTGGACGCCCGGGCCGGAATCTCCTCCTTGCGAAGGAGATCAGGGCGTTTTACGCCGAAGGGCGCGCGCCGGTTTGCGTCACGCCCCTCGTCTCGTGCGGTTCCCGCCGGAGGTGCTCGTCAGCCCTCGTCAGTCCTCGTCGGCGAGGATCAGGTACAGCTTCTTGCGCGCCTCGTTGATGACGGCGAGGGCCTTCTCGCGCTGCTCCTTGCTGCCGGTCTTCCACACCTGGCCGAAGGCCTCCATCAGGCCGAAGCCGGCCTGCCGGATCTCGCTCAGCGCCTCCCAGTCGACCCCGCGCGAGGCCTCCTCCCAGGGAGCCTCGGGGCCTTCCCCGGCCGCCGTGCGACCGGCTTCGGTGAGGGAGAACAGCTTCTTGCCGCCCTCCGACTCGCTGATGATCAGCCCCTCGTCCTCCAACAGCTGAAGGGTCGGGTACACCGAACCGGGGCTGGGCTTCCACGCCCCGCCGCTGCGCTCGGCGATCTCCTGGATCATCTCGTAGCCGTGCATGGGGCGGTCCTTCAGCAGGGCGAGGATCGAGGCCCGCACGTCACCGCGCCGTGCCCTTCCCCTGGGTCCGCCGCGCCCTCGCCCGCCCCACGGGCCGCCATGCCCGAAGCCGGGGCCGAAGGGGCCGCCGGGACCGCCCGGGCCCCCCGGGCCGAAGGGACCGAAGGCCGCGCGCAGCCTCTCGAAGTCGCCCCGACCTCCCCGCGGGCCCCCGTGACCGTGTCCGTGCTCGTGTCCATGGGTACGCATCGCAACCACTCCATTCCATCGTTGATCTGTCGCGATGCTTCAACGATATATCGGGAACGTACTTACGGCAACGGTTTCGGCGACCCAAGGGCCCGCGGCAACCGGTCCAGCCGTCGCCGATTGGCCTTGGCCTGCGGCTTCCCGCGGCCCGTAACGTCGGGCCATGCGGATTCGAATCGTCGACGCCTTCACCGACCGGCCCTTCGCCGGCAACCCCGCCGGAGTGCTGCTCCTCGACGCCTTCCCGGACGACGGCCGGCTGCAGAGCATCGCCTTGGAGGTCAACCACGCCGAGACGGCCTTCGCCCACCCGCTCCCCGGCGGCGGCGAGGCCGACTGGGCGCTGCGCTGGTTCACCCCCGCCACCGAGGTCGCGATGTGCGGCCACGCGACGCTGGCCACCGCGCACGTCCTGCACAGCACCGGCGCCCACCAGGGACCGGTCCGGTTCGCCACTCACAGCGGCGTTCTCATCGCCACGCCCGGCGACGACGGCGCCGTCACCCTGGACTTCCCCACCGCTCCGCTCACCGCGGTCGACATCCCGGCGGGCGTCGCCGAGGCGCTGGGGGCCGAGCCCCGTACGGCGTTCGACACCGGCCCGAACATCGGGGACCTGCTGGTCGAGGTCGCCGACGAGCGGACGGTGCACCGGCTGCGGCCCGACCTCAAGGCCCTGGCCGCCCACTCCCGGCGCGGTGTCATCGCGACCGCCCGCGCCGAGAACCCCGCCCTCGGGTACGACTTCGTCTCCCGCTGCTTCTTCCCCAACGTCGGCATCGACGAGGACCCGGTCACCGGCAGCGCGCACACCGCGCTGGCCCCCTACTGGTCCGAGCGTCTCGGCCGCAGTGCCCTCACCGGACTCCAGGCCTCACCGCGTACCGGCCGTGTCCGCACGGAGGTACGCGGCGAGCGCACGCTGCTCGGCGGACGGGCCGTGACGGTCATCGAGGGCGATCTGCTCGTCTGACCCCGGCACGGCGAAGGGGCGTACGACAATGGCCGTACGCCCCTTCGCCGCCAGTTCACGCCGTCGGCAGCCAGTCCACCTTGCCGGCCAGCAGCGCGTATCCCACGAACGCGCCGATGTCGAGCAGCGTGTGCGCGACCACCAGCGGTCCGACGCGGCCCCAGCGCCGGTAGAGGTACACGAACACCACGCCCATGACCATGTTCCCGATGAAGCCGCCGATGCCCTGGTAGAGGTGGTACGAACCGCGCAGCACCGCACTGCCGGCCATCGCGGCGCCCGGTGTCCACCCCAACTGGTTGAGCCGGCGCAGCAGGTAGCCGACGACGATGACCTCTTCGAGGATGGAGTTCTGCAGCGCCGAAAGGATCAGCACGGGGTACTTCCACCACACTTCGGGCAGCGCCTCCGGCACCACGGTGAGGTTGAAGCCCAGGCCTCGGGCGGCAAGGTAGAAGGCGATGCCGCTGCTGCCGATGACCGCGGCCACCGCCGCTCCGCGGCCGAGGTCGAACCAGGGGCGGGTCCGGTCGAAACCGAGGACCCGCAGCCCGACGCCCTCACGCAGCAGGAAGTGCGCGACCAGCGCGACCGGCACGAGCGCCGTGGCGATCCCGAAGAGCTGCCAGGCCAGGTCCAGCCAGGGGCGGCCCGGCGCGGCCGAGGCGTTGAGGGTGGCCGCCTGGTCCTTCAGTCCGCCCGGTTCGGTGACCGAGCCGACAAAGCTGATCAGCGCGGACACTCCGCTCGCGCCGAGCGACAGCGCGAGCACCAGCAGCGTCTCGTTGCGCAGCGTCGTCCGCGACAGTCTCCGCTCGGGAAGGGAATCGGCCCCCGGGCCCGCCTCCGCCTGCACACCTGCCTCCACATCGCCGATCGGTCAGATCAGTATGAGGGCAGCGGCTGTGGGCCCGGCCGGGGGGCCGCTCCGCGGGTCAGGCGGTGGGCACCGGTTCCGGCAGGCCCACCGGCCAGGTGTGCACGGGATCCCCCTGTTGCGTCAGCTCGCGGTAGCGGCGGGTGGTGGCGGCCAGGGCGGCCTCCCGGCCGAGTCCCATGTCCAGGGCGCGGTGGAAGGTCGCGGCCTGCCACGTGGCCCCGTTGACCCGCCGCCGGCACCGCTCCTCGATCACCCCGAGGTACAGGTCGCGGTCGGCGGGCTCGATCCCCCACGCGTCCAGCCCGGCCTCGGCGAGCGGCAGCAGTTCGTCCCGTACGAGGGTGACCGCGTCCACCTCGCCCAGACCGCCCAGGCGACCGCGCCGCGGCCAGCTGAGGCGGGCGTCGATGCCGTATTTGCAGGCGGCGTCGAAGTTGCCGGCGGCGGCCTCGAAGGGCAGCCGGGTCCACACCGGCCGGCTGTCCTCGGCGAGGGCGCGGACCACTCCGTAGTAGAAGGCCGCGTTGGCGATGACGTCCGTGATGGTGGGCCCGGCGGGCAGCACACGGTTCTCCACACGCAGGTGGGGCACGCCGTCGGCGATGCCGTAGACGGGACGGTTCCAGCGGTAGACGGTGCCGTTGTGCAGGACCAGTTCGGCGAGCGAGGGGACGCCACCCCGGTCCAGCACCTCGAGCGGGTCCTCGTCGTCGCAGATGGGCAGCAGGGCCGGGTAGTAGCGCAGATTCTCCTCGAAGAGGTCGAACGCCGAGGTCACCCACCGCTCCCCGAACCAGGTGCGCGGCCGCACGCCCTGGGTCTGCAGTTCGGGCGGGCGGGTGTCGGTGGACTGCTGGAACAGCGGGGGCCGGGACTCGCGCCACAGTTCCCGGCCGAACAGGAACGGCGAGTTGGCGCCGACGGCGATCTGCGCGGCGGCCACGGCCTGGGCCGCGTTCCACACGCTCGCGAAGCGCTCCGGGGTGACCTGGAGGTGCAGCTGCACCGAGGTGCAGGCGGCCTCGGGGGCGATGGACTTGGAGGTGCAGGTGAGCCGCTCCACACCGTCGATGTCGAGGGTGAAGTCCTCTCCGCGCGCGGCCACGATCTGATCGTTGAGCAATGCGTAGCGGTCCACGTCGGAAAGGTTCGAGGAGACCAGATCGTCCCGGTCCAGCGTCGGCAGGATGCCGATCATCATGATGCCCGCGTCGAGCTCACCGGCCTTTCGGTCGGCATATGCGAGCGAGGTCCGCAGTTCCTCGTCGAGCCGGTCGAATACCCGCCCGCCCAATCGATGGGGAGCGATGTTCACTTCCAGATTGAACATCGCGAGTTCCGTCTGGAAGTCCCGGCTGGCGATCCGTTCAAGGACTTGCGCATTCAACATTTTCGGCATGCCGTCGGCGCCCGCGAGATTCAATTCGATCTCCAGCCCCATGAGGTTCTTGGGACGGTCGAACCGCTTCTCCGCCAGCAGTCGCTCCAGACCCGTCAGACACCTGCGGAGCTTCTCGCGGTAGCGCTGGCGATCGGACAGGTCGAACTGACCTGCCACGACCTTCTCCCCCATCGAAGCGTCCCTCCTCGGATGGGCGGACCGAAGAACGGCCGCCGGGGTCCCGGTTCACAAGGGAGGATGCCCCGCGGATGCGATCGATAACGTCCCGGACCGGCCCGTCGGCCGCTACTCTCTCCATGGTGACCTGTGGCACATTCCCTAGGCATGGCCCGGACGCCCGTAGCGCGGCGGTTACAAGCTCGTGAAAAACGCCGACGAGAATTGGCCGACCGCTCGGCAGCCATTATTCGAGGTCATCGGCGTACACCCTGCCCGGAATCGGGATGATTTTCGCGTTTCACCGGCCAGAAGTACCCTTGTTCTCCCGGCCGAAAACGGTTAGACGAAACATAGTCCGAACACGCGTCGTATAAACTTCGCCCACAAGGCAGAAGGTTGGCGCCCACGGTCGAGCGATCCAGCCGGGAGAAGGCGTGCGGCAGTCCACGGCCCCGTCTCCCGCGTTCGGACCCCGGTCCCCACCTCTCTGACCTTCGCGAGCTGACAGCGCCGTCCGCCCCGCCACGCCCCGCCCTCGCGCCACCGTGCCTTCGAATGAGAGGCGACCCACCATGCCGCTGCATGTCCCCCCGGCTCCCGCGCCCGCACTGCGTTCCGTCCTGACCGCGCTCTCCTCACCGACCGCGGTCAGCGAGGCACGAACTCCCTCGCTGCTCGGTGCCCAGGGACCCGCCTCACCCGAGCTCCCCCTTCCCGTGCACGTCCTGGACCAGGTCACCGCCGACGGCGGGACCGCGACACGGCTGGCCGGGTGGCGTTTCCTGATCCGCACCGGCGACCGTGCGGTGGCCGCCGCGGACACCGTGCTCACCGCCGACGGATGGGCCTTCTCCCGCTTCTTCGAAGGTCCCTACATCACGTCCACCGAGCTGGCGCTGCGCCAGGCCGAGGCCCTGCCCCAGCCCTACCAGCCGCGGCTGCTGTCGGTGCCCGGCCTCTACATGCTGACCCTCTGGCTGCACAGCGATCCCACGGCGGACGGCGCGGGCGGCGACCCCGCCCCCACCGATCTGCTCGTCCCGCTCGCCCCGGCACCGCCCGGCATCGCGGCCCACCGTCCGCACCGGGTCACCGAGCTGCTTCCGGTGCTGACGCACCGGGCGACCCCGACCCGGCTGCTCGGCTCACCCGCCTGACGTCGCTCGACCGTGTACCCCGCTGCCCGGGAGGCCGGACAGCGGGGTACACCCATGCCGGGGCGGCGGGCCGCACACAGGGACTAGCCCTTTCCGGCCACAGCGAACCACCCGAAGTGACAGTGCAGTTGAGATGAACCGTCCGCGTGGGTGATGCGTCATCAACCTGTGAGGAGCGGTGCCGCGAAATCCCTGCGGATCGTCGTCCGTGGGGCAACACTGGTTTCCGACCGACTTATCACAACGGGGGGCGGTCATGAACGAAGCTTCACGCCGCGGAACTGAATCAACAGCCGACTCACAGGTCACCACCGAGCGAGAGATCCCACCCATGTGCCAGCACCAGCCACCGTGCCCCTCAGCCGACTCCGCCGACCGGGAATCCGCCCGTCTCGTGGCGCACCACCCGGAGCAGGGCTGGAGCCTGCTGTGCAACGGTGTCGTGCTCTTCGAGGACACCGGTGAGCTCCTGCCCGACGGCAGGATCATCGCCCCGCAGCGCCCCCGGGATGTCAGCCTCACCACCGCCTGAGCACGACCGGGCGGGAACGGGGACCGCCCGGGAGGAACAGGGGCCGGCCCGCAGGATTTCCTGCGAACCGGCCCCGACGCATGTCCGGAGGTGATCACTCACCGTAGTCCCGCACGCGGAGCGGGGTGACCCGCGCGCGCTCTCCGCGATCATCCTCCCTGAATGCCTTCCCACGGGAGCCCTCTTTCCGGAAGACTCCTGGAAGTTTCACGGGTTTCCGTCACAGGGGAGGGCACGTGGCAGCACAAGAGGCCGACGCCGAGGGCAGAGTCACGATCACGGAGATCGCCCGGCAGGCCGGCGTCTCGGTACCGACCGTCTCCCGTGTCGTCAACGGCCGCTCCGACGTCTCCCCGCGGACCCGCGCCCGGGTCGAGGACCTGCTGCGCCGCCACGGCTACCGCAAGCGCCCCAGTTCTTCCGCCTCCCGCGCGGTCCTGCTCGACCTGGTCTTCAACGACCTCGGCAGCCCTTGGGCCGTGGAGATCATCCGAGGAGTCGAGGAGGCCGCCCACGCGGCCGGGGCGGGCACGGTGGTGTCGGCGATCCGCGGCCGTTCGGGCAACGCCCGGGAGTGGACACGCAACCTGCGGGCGCGCGCGTCCGACGGCGTCATCCTGGTGACCTCCGCGATGAACACCCTGCACGAGGAGTTGCGGATCCTGGGCGTCCCGCTGGTCGTCGTCGACCCGGCCGGCTCCCCCGCCGCGGACGTGCCGACCATCGGCGCCGCGAACTGGTCGGGAGGCATGGCCGCCACCGAACACCTGCTGGCCCTCGGCCACCGCAGGATCGGGCTGATCGCCGGGCCGACGCGCCTGCTCTGCGCACGGGCGCGGCTCGACGGCTACCGGGCGGCGCTCGAAGGCGCCGGTATCACGCCCGACCCGTCGCTGATCGTCCCCGGCGACTTCCGCCCGGAGGCCGGCTTCGCCGGCTGCAACGCCCTGCTGGACCTGCCGGAGCCGCCGAGTGCGGTGTTCGCGGCCAGCGACCAGATGGCTCTGGGAGCCGTCGAGGCCCTGCGCGGACGGGGGCTGAGGGTCCCGGAGGACATGAGCGTGGTCGGCTTCGACGACCTCCCGGAGGTGCGCTGGTCGGCCCCGCCGCTGACCACGGTCCGCCAGCCCCTCTCCGACATGGGCGGACTCGCCGTCCGCACGGTGCTCCGCCTCAGCCATGGCGAACAGCCGGACTCGCCCCGCGTGGAACTGGGTACGGAGCTCGTCGTCCGGTCCAGTACGGCGGCGCCCGCCGACCGGGGCTGACCGGTCAGGGCCACGTCGCCCCGGGCCTCGCGGCCCCCGCCCCGCGGCCTAGGGTGAGCGGCATGCAGTCCTACACGATCGGCCAGGCAGCGAGGCTGCTCGGAGTGAGCCCGGACACCGCCCGCCGCTGGGCCGACGCGGGCCGCATCGTCACCCATCGCGACGACGGCGGACGGCGCCTCATCGACGGGCGGGACCTGGCCGCCTTCTCCGTGGAACTCGCCAAGGCGGCCAGCGCCGAGGAGGAGACCCCGTACACCTCCGCACGCAACGCCTTTCCGGGCATCGTCACGGCGATCAAGCTCGGCGATGTCGCCGCCCAGGTCGAGATCCAGGCCGGGCCGCACCGTCTCGTCTCCCTGCTCACCCGCGAGGCCGTGGAGGAACTGGGTCTCGAAGTCGGCACGGAGGCCACCGCGCGGGTGAAGTCGACAAACGTCCATATCGACCGCACCTGAACGAGGAGCACGCCTGCCGGAACGCACATGCGAGCTCACTCACCCCTTTACCTTGCTCATGCGATGAGACAGAGGGCTTCTACCTGGCACATGCGCCGGTATGATCGGCGTGTCGGAAGGAGTTCCGCGGGACCCCTTCGCCCAGCCGCCGAGGGAGTGCTCCGAGATGACCCGATCCGCTCACTGGACACGCCGGTCCCACCGGATCGGTGCGCTCGGGGCCGGCGCCGTCCTCGCGCTGGGCGCCTGCTCCGCGTCCGGCTCGGACTCCGTCTCCGGGACGGGCGGAGAAGGCGTGAGCGGCACGGTCACGGTGTTCGCGGCCGCCTCGCTGAAGGAGAGCTTCACAGAGCTCGGCGAGCGGTTCGAGAAGGAGCACCCCGGCACCCGGGTCACCTTCAACTTCAGCGGCAGCGACACCCTCGCGGCGGGCATCGCCAACGGCGCTCCGGCCGACGTGTTCGCGGCGGCCGACACCAGGACGATGAAGCGCGCCGCGGACCGGGGACTCACGGCCGGCAGCCCGAGCACGTTCGTCCGCAACCGACTGGAGATCGCCACCGCGCCGGGCAACCCGCACGGCATCGACTCCCTCCGGGACCTGACCGCTCCCGGCCTGAAGGTCGTGCTGTGCGACACGACGGTCCCCTGCGGCGCCGCCGCGCGGACCGCACTCACGGCCGGCGGCGTCAAGCTGTCCCCCGCTTCCTATGAGCAGGACGTCAAGAGCGCCCTGACGAAGGTCCGGCTGAAGGAGGCGGACGCCGCCGTCGTGTACCGCACGGATGTGCAGGCCGCCGGTGACAAGGTGGAGGGCGTGGAGTTCCCGGAGTCCGCCGAGGCCGTCAACGACTATCCCATCGCCCGGCTCGACGACGCGCCCAACCCCGAGGCCGCGAAGGCGTTCGTGACACTGGTGACGTCTCCGGAGGGCCGGAAGGTGCTGGGCGCGGCCGGGTTCCTCGCGCCATGAGCACGCGCCGGGAAGCTGCCCGGAAGCCCCGTGACCGCGCCCCCGGCCACGGTGTCCCTCTCGCCCTCCTCCTGCCCGCCCTGCTCGGCCTGGCGTTCCTCCTGGTGCCTCTGCTCGCCCTGCTCCTGCGCGCCCCCTGGCGCAGCCTCCCGGAGCAGCTGACCAGCCCGGAGGTGTGGGAGGCGCTGCGCCTGTCGCTGCTGTGCGCCACGACGGCGACCGCGCTGAGCCTGGTCGTCGGCGTCCCGCTGGCCTGGCTGCTGGCCCGCACCGACTTCCCCGGCCGGGGCCTGGTCCGCGCCCTGGTGACACTTCCGCTCGTCCTGCCTCCGGTGGTGGGCGGCGTCGCCCTGCTGCTCGCGCTGGGCCGCAACGGCGTCGTCGGCCAGTGGCTCGACGCCTGGTTCGGCATCACCCTGCCGTTCACCACCACGGGCGTCGTCCTCGCCGAGACGTTCGTGGCGATGCCCTTCCTCGTCATCAGCGTCGAGGGCACGCTACGGGCCGCCGACCCGCGCTTCGAGGAGGCGGCCGCCACGCTGGGCGCCTCCCGCTTCACCGCCTTCCGCCGGGTCACGCTGCCGCTGGTCGCCCCCGGCATCGCGGCCGGTGCGGTCCTCGCCTGGGCCCGCGCCCTCGGCGAGTTCGGCGCCACGATCACCTTCGCCGGGAACTTCCCCGGCCGCACCCAGACCATGCCGCTGGCGGTCTACCTCGCCCTGCAGAACGACCCGGCCGCCGCGATCGCGCTCAGCCTGGTCCTGCTGGCGGTGTCCGTCGCCGTACTGGCCGGGCTGCGGGACCGCTGGATGAGGGCCGTCTGAGACCATGCCGAAGCATCCCGAGACCGCGCACTCCGGACCCGTGCCCGCCGCCGGGCTGGACGCGCGGCTCGTCGTGGAGCGCGGCTCCTTCCGCCTCGACATGGCGCTGACCGCCGCGCCCGGCGACGTCGTCGCCCTGCTGGGCCCGAACGGCGCCGGCAAGACGACGGCCCTGCGCGCCCTGGCGGGCCTCGCTCCCCTGGCCGCGGGTCACCTGCGGCTCGACGGCACCGACCTGCACCGGACGGCGCCGGAGTCACGTCCGGTGGGCGTCGTCTTCCAGGACTACCTGCTCTTCCCGCATCTGACCGCCCTGGACAACGTGGCCTTCGGACCGCGCTGCAGGGGCGCCCGCAAGAGGGAGGCGCGGGCCGGTGCCGCCGAGTGGCTGGACCGCATGGGGCTGGCGGAGCAGGCCGGTACCAAGCCGCGGCACCTCTCCGGCGGACAGGCCCAGCGCGTGGCGCTCGCCCGCGCCCTGGCCACCCACCCCCGGCTGCTGCTCCTGGACGAACCGCTCGCCGCTCTGGACGCCCGCACCAGGCTGGAGGTGCGCGCACAGTTGCGCCGTCATCTGGCCGCCTTCGAGGCCGTCGCGGTCCTGGTCACGCACGACCCGCTGGACGCCATGGTGCTGGCCGACCGTCTGGTCGTCGTGGAGCGGGGCCGGATCGTGCAGGAGGGCACTCCGTCCGACATCGCCCGTCACCCGCGCACCGAGTACATCGCCCAGCTGGTCGGCCTCAACCTGTACCGCGGGCAGGCCGCCGGCCACACCGTACGGCTCGACGCGGGCCCGGCCGTCAGCACCACCGAGGACCTCTCCGGGCCGGCGTTCGTGGCGTTCCCGCCCGGCGCGGTGACGCTCCACCGGGAACGGCCCACCGGGTCCAGCGCCCGCAACCTGTGGCACTGCGCGGTCGCCGGGCTGGAGAGCCACGGGGACCAGATCCGCGCGGAGCTCACCGGGGAACTCTCCCTGGCCGCCGACCTCACCACGGTCGCCGCGGCCGAACTCGATCTGCATCCGGGCGCACCCGTCTGGGCGGCGGTCAAGGCCACACAGACACACGCGTATCCGGCCTGACGGGCCCCCGCGGCCGCACATGCCGAAGGGCCCCGCTCCGGCGTGGAGCGGGGCCCTTCGGCGCACGTCAGTCCTCGTAGGCGTCCAGCGGCGGGCAGGAGCAGACCAGGTTGCGGTCGCCGAAGGCCTGGTCGATCCGGCGGACCGGCGGCCAGTACTTGTCGGCGGCGCTCACCCCTGCCGGGAAGACGGCCTCCTCGCGGTCGTACGCGTGCTCCCACTCCCCGCCGAGCGCCGCGGCGGTGTGCGGGGCGTTGCGGAGCGGGTTGTCGTCCGCGGGCCACTCGCCGGAGCCGACCTTCTCGATCTCGGCGCGGATCGCGATCATCGTCTCGCAGAACCGGTCGAGTTCGGCCAGGTCCTCGGACTCGGTGGGCTCGATCATCAGGGTGCCGGCCACGGGGAACGACATCGTCGGGGCGTGGAAGCCGTAGTCGATCAGGCGCTTGGCCACGTCGTCCACGCTGACGCCGGTCGCCTTGGTCAGCGGGCGCAGGTCGATGATGCACTCGTGTGCGACCAGCCCGCCGGGTCCGGTGTAGAGCACCGGGTAGTGCGGCTCGAGACGCTTGGCGATGTAGTTGGCACTGAGCACGGCCACCTGCGTGGCCCGCTTCAGGCCCTCGCCGCCCATGAGCCGGACGTACGCCCAGGAGATGGGCAGGATGCCCGCAGAGCCCCACGGCGCCGCCGAGATGGGCCCCACGCCCGTCTCCGGCCCCGCCTCGGGCTGGAGCGGGTGGTTCGGCAGGTAGGGGGCGAGGTGCGCCCGCACGCCGACCGGGCCGACGCCGGGACCGCCGCCGCCGTGCGGGATGCAGAAGGTCTTGTGCAGGTTCAGGTGGGAGACATCGCCGCCGAAGTGGCCGGGCTTGGCCAGACCCACCAGCGCGTTGAGGTTGGCGCCGTCCACGTACACCTGGCCGCCGGCCTCGTGGACCTCGGCGCAGATGTCGGCGACGTGCTCCTCGAACACACCGTGCGTCGAGGGGTAGGTGATCATCAGCACGGCGAGCTCGTCGCGGTACTGCGCGATCTTGGCCCGCAGGTCCGCGACGTCGACCTCGCCGTCGTCGGACGTCTTCACGACGACGACCTTCATGCCGGCCATCACGGCGCTCGCCGCGTTGGTGCCGTGCGCGGAGGACGGGATGAGACAGATGGTGCGCTGCTCGTCGCCGTTGGCCCGGTGGTAGCCGCGTACCGCGAGCAGGCCGGCCAGCTCGCCCTGGGAGCCCGCGTTGGGCTGGAGGGAGACCGTGTCGTAGCCGGTGACCTCGGCGAGACGCTCCTCCAGCTCGCGGATGAGCGTGAGGTAGCCCTGAGCCTGCTCGGCGGGCACGAACGGGTGCAGCTGCCCGAACTCGGGCCAGGTGACCGGCTCCATCTCCGTGGTCGCGTTGAGCTTCATGGTGCAGGAGCCCAGCGGGATCATGCCGCGGTCCAGCGCGTAGTCGCGGTCGGCGAGCCGGCGCAGATAGCGCAGCATCGCCGTCTCCGAGCGGTGCTGGTGGAAGACGGGGTGCGTCAGG
This sequence comes from Streptomyces malachitofuscus, assembly GCF_055571035.1. Taxonomy (NCBI): domain Bacteria; kingdom Bacillati; phylum Actinomycetota; class Actinomycetes; order Kitasatosporales; family Streptomycetaceae; genus Streptomyces; species Streptomyces malachitofuscus. Next base: position 254,075 of record NZ_JBVIGA010000009.1, read on the forward strand.
TACTCGTCGGTGCGCAGCAGGGCGTCCGGCAGCGCGTCCCGCGCGGCCGCGTCCAGCGCCTCGACGTCTCCTTCGACACCGAAGGCGCTCCACACGGCGGCCAGCCGGTCCCGGGTGGTGGTCTCGTCGCAGGCGATCGAGACCAGGTCGCCGTCGACGAGGCGCAGGTTGACGCCGTTGTCGCGGGCGGCGGCGACAACCTCGGCAGCCCGCCCGGGGACGCGCACGGTCAGCGTGTCGAAGTAGGAGCCGTGCACGATCTCGGCTCCGCCGGCCCGCAGCCCCTCGGCGAGGACCGTGGCGTACCGGTGGGTGCGCCGGGCTATCAGCCGCAGACCCTCCGGGCCGTGGTAGACGGCGTACATCCCGGCCATGACGGCGAGCAGCACCTGGGCGGTGCAGATGTTGCTGGTGGCCTTCTCGCGGCGGATGTGCTGCTCACGGGTCTGGAGGGCGAGACGGTAGGCCTTGTGCCCGTCGGCGTCGACGGAGACGCCGACGAGCCGCCCGGGCAGGCTGCGTGCCATCTTCTCCTGCACGGCCATGTAGCCGGCGTGCGGTCCGCCGAAGCCCATCGGCACACCGAAGCGCTGCGTCGTGCCGACGGCGATGTCCGCGCCCAGCTCACCGGGCGACTTCAGCAGGGTGAGGGCGAGCAGGTCGGCGGCGACGGTGACGAGCGCGCCCAGCTCGTGCGCCTGGTCGATCAGCGGCTTGATGTCGCGTACGGCACCGGAGGCGCCCGGGTACTGGATCAGTACGCCGTTGATGTCGCGCTCGGCGAGCTCGGCGGGGATGCCGTCGCTCAGGTCGGCGACGACGACCTCGACGCCGGTCGGCTCGGCGCGGGTCTCCATCACGGCGATCGTCTGCGGAAGGGCGTCCGCGTCGACCAGGAACAGGCCCTTCTTGTTCCTGCCCATGCGCCGGGACAGCGCCATCGCCTCGGCGGCGGCGGTGCCCTCGTCGAGCAGGGAGGCACCGGAGGTCGGCAGGCCGGTGAGCTCGGCGACCACGGTCTGGAAGTTCAGCAGCGCCTCGAGCCGGCCCTGGGAGATCTCGGGCTGGTACGGCGTGTACGCCGTGTACCAGGCGGGGTTCTCCATCACGTTGCGCAGGATGACGGGCGGGGTGAAGGTGCCGTAATACCCGAGACCGATCATGGAGCCGAGCACCTGGTTGCGGTCGGCCAGCTCACGCAGCTCGGCCAGCACCTCGGCCTCGCTCCGCGCACCCGGCAGGTCCAGCGCGTCGGCGTTCTTGATGACATCCGGCACGGCGGCGGCCGTCAGCTCGTCCAGCGAGCCGTACCCGACCTGGGCGAGCATCTTGGCCCGGGCCTCGTGGTCGGGGCCGATGTGGCGCTGCTCGAAGGGGATTCCCTGTTCGAGCTCGGAGAGCGGGGTGCGAGGGGCGGTCATTGAGGAGGCCTCCTGGTCCGACGACCTTCGAGGGGCACCACGGCGCAGGTGCCCGGACGGCCTCCCCCTCTGTCATCTCGACCTGAGAGCTTCACCGGACCGCCCGAAGGAATCCGGCTTTCACCGTCGGTGAGAGCGGAAGCCGTCGACACCCGCTCTGCTTTCCAGAGTGACCTCGTCCGTGCGGTACGTGTGCCTGAGAGATTCCGGGGAGGATTTGCTCCTTCGGCGCCTCCGATGGTGTCCGGAGGACTCTCCCGCACGGGGTCAGCGGCCGATTGCCAGGGTACCAGCGAGCACAGCACGGGGGCCTCGAGTGGCCGCACCGTCGATTGTGCCTTTTTGTAGTGCTTACGGATGAGTTTGCAACCAGTGGAGGGCCCGTGCAGACCGACATCGATCCGCGCCACCTGATCGGCCGCAAGGCGTTCGACCGCAACGGAACCAGGATCGGCACGATCGACGAGGTGTACCTCGACGACGCCACCGGTGTTCCCGAGTGGGCGGCGATACGCACCGGCCTGTTCAGCAGGGACGCCTTCGTCCCGCTGGAGCCCAGCGAACTGATCGACGGCGCCCTCCACGTGCCGTTCGAACGGGCTCTGATCAAGGACGCTCCCGACTTCGGCGTGGGCCGTCATCTCTCGCCCGAGCAGGAGCTCCAGCTCTACCACCACTACGGTCTGGACATCGCCGCCCCTCCGCCCCTTCCGGACCGCGACTTCGGCGACCTCGCGGGGAAGGACCATCAGGCCTGACCCGTCCCGCTCACCCGCTCTCCGGCCCGGCCCCTCCGCCCGCCTTCACGCCCTCGCCCTCCTCCGGTCCGCGTGACACCAGCGGCAGCGGCTCCGCCGGTTCCAGGGCCGGATCGTCGACGCGGAAGGTCTTCACCCGGCCCGGGCCCGAGTCGGGGGTCTCGAAGCGCACCGTGACCCGGCCCAGCCCGCTGCCCTGCACCCAGCCGTGGCCGTGCACGGCATGCCGTACGTCGTGTCCCGCGGGCCAGCGCCGCTCGGCGGGCGCCGGCCCCTCGGCGGCGGGCGCGGCCTCGGGTTCCTCGCGGACCGGATCCTCCTCGCGCCCGCCGGCGGCCTGCGCGAACAGGTCCTCCTGTGTGTAGTCGGCCAGTCCGCTGACCCCGACCCCCAGCAGACGCACCCCGCCCGTGGTGTCGACCGAGTCCAGCAGCCGTGCCGCCGCCTCCCGCACGACGGCCGGATCGTCGGTGGGCCCCCGCAGGGTCTCGGACCGGGTGAGCGTGGAGAAGTCGTACCGCCGCACCTTCAGCACGATGGTCCGGCCCGACAGGCCCGCCCCCCGCAGTCTGCGCACGCACCGGTCGGCGAGCCGCTGCACCTCCGTCCCCACCCGCACCCGGTCGTGGATGTCCACGTCGTAGGTGTCCTCGACCGACACCGACTTGGTCTCCCGCTCGGCCACCACGGGCCGCTCGTCCCGGGCCAGGGCCATGGCGAACAGCGCATGCCCATGCGCCTTGCCCAGCAGCCGTACGAGCTCGTCCTCCCCCGCCTCGGCGAGCTCGTCGACCGTGTGGATACCGGCCCGGCGCAGGTGGTCTCCCGTGGCCGGCCCCACGCCCGGCAGGGTGCGGACCGACAGCGGCCCCAGCAGCGCCCGCTCCGTCCCCGGCTCGATGAGTACCAGCCCGTCCGGCTTGGCCTGCTCCGACGCGATCTTCGCCAGCATCTTGGAGGCCGCCAGCCCCACCGACCCGGTGAGCCCCGTGACCTCCCGTATGTCCGCGCGGAGCTTGGCTCCGGCCAGGCGGGCCGACCGCTCGTCCCAGGCGGTGCCACCGGCCTCCAGGTCCACGAACGCCTCGTCCAGGCTGAGCGGCTCCACCAGGGGCGACAGGGCCCGCAGCAGCTTCATCACCTGCTCGCTGATCGACCGGTAGAGGGCGAACCGCGGCACCAGGTACGCGGCGTTCGGCGCGAGCCGCCGGGCCTGGGACATGGGCATCGCCGAGTGGACACCGAAGACCCGGGCCTCGTACGAGGCCGTGGCGACCACACCCCGGGGACCGAGCCCGCCCACGACGACGGCCTTCCCGCGCAGGCTCGGCTTGGACGCCTGCTCCACCGAGGCGAAGAAGGCATCCATGTCGAGATGCAGGATCGTGGGCGCGGATCTCACATGTCCGATGCTGCCCTACGCCACTGACATTGCCCTCTTCACTCAGGGGCTCTCAGACGGCCTTGTTGCGCCGGCGCGCCAGCTCGTCCATCGGGTTGTGGCCGACCAGGGTCTCGCCGGTGTCGATGCGCTCCCCGTGCAGCTGCGAGAGCGCGCTCTCGACGTCCCGCCACACCACGCCCACCGCGATGCCGAAGACGCCCTGGCCGCCCTGGAGCAGCGAGTGCACCTCGTCGGGCGAGGTGCACTCGTAGACCGTGGCTCCGTCGCTCATCAGCGTCATGCGCTCCAGGTCGCTGAAGCCGCGCTCGCGCAGATGCTGAACGGCGGTGCGGATGTTCTGCAGTGAGACACCGGTGTCCAGGAACCGCTTGACGATCTTCAGGACGACGACGTCGCGGAAGCTGTACAGCCGCTGTGTCCCCGACCCATGGGCCGGTCTCACACTGGGCTCGACCAGTCCGGTGCGGGCCCAGTAGTCGAGCTGCCGGTAGGTGATGCCGGCGGCCGCGCAGGCCGTGGGACCCCGGTAGCCGATCTCCTCGGACGCCATGGCCGCCGCCCCTCCGCCGTCCGGCACCGCCGTCGGCCACTGCGGAACGTGATCGATCGGGCTGCTCTGCACCGGATACGCCCCGCCCACGCGGAGCCGCGAGCTCTGGGGAGGATACGGCCCGCTCGCCCCGAAACCGGGTTCGGGGGCACCCCCAGCCGTACCGTCGCCGCTGCTTCTCACGCCGACCTCCGTCCTTGACCTGCCTCCTCGACGGTAGGCAGTCACCAAGGGTGCGTCAACGATCGCCACACTCGGCACGCCGAGTGATAATCACCCTAAGAGTGGTTTCCCGTGCCCCACCGTGGGGAAAGGCTAGCCGAATGCCTTCCGCCGGGGCCCTCGCGGCCGGTTGATGCGGCGCCGGTCGCCCTCGGTCACTGGTTGCTGGTCCCGAAGTCCTCCGGCGAGATCTGGTCGAGGAACTCGCGGAACTTCTCCACCTCGTCCTCCTGCTCGTCCGGGATGGCGATCCCGGCGTCGTCGAGCACCGTGTCGCTGCCGTAGATCGGCGTGCCCGTGCGCAGGGCCAGCGCTATGGCGTCGGAGGGACGGGCACTCACCTCGACCCCGCTGGCGAAGACCAGCTCGGCGTAGAAGACGCCCTCGCGCAGATCGGTGATGCGCACTTCCGTGAGCTCCTGTCCGACAGCCTCCAGCACGTCCTTGAACAGGTCGTGGGTCAGCGGCCGTGCGGGTGCCATGCCCTGCTGGGCGAAGGCGATGGCCGTCGCCTCCCCCGGTCCGATCCAGATGGGGAGGTAGCGGTCGCCGCCCACTTCACGCAACAGCACGATCGGTTGGTTGGAGGGCATCTCGACCCGGACACCTACGACATCGAGCTCGTTCACACAGCAACCCTAGGCCGTGCCCGGGACGTTTGGGTAGTCGGGCAGGGAACGGGTGCCCGATCCGGCCTCCTGATCCGGTGGCTCACGGCAGCCGTACCCCGAGCGCCGACTGCAGCAGCGCCGCGTGCAGCTTCACCGCGAGGCCGGCCAGCTCCTTCGTACGGGCCTGGGCGTGCGCCCGCGTCTGCGGGTTCCGGTGGCGGCGCAGCGGGGCAACCACCTGATCCACCAGGCCCGCCTCCCGGTCGGCGGCGGCCTTCATCGCCCTGAGGTGGCGTGGCTCGATGCCGAACCGCCCCAGCTCGGTGATGAGACCGGCGACGGTGACCGCCTCGGCGTCGTACACCCCGTCCTCGACCGGAGTGAGCAGCCCGTAGGACTCCCACTCGGCGAGCTCGGGCTCTCCTGCGCCGACGGCCGCGAGCAGCTGAGCGCGGCCGATGCGGGCCGTCGTGGGCCCGTCCTCGGCGGCCGGCTCCGGATCGGCGTCCCCGTCACCCGGACGGCTCAGCGCGGGCAGCCCGACGGCCTCCCCGCGCTCCATGGCCGCCAGGTGCTCCCGGATCACCTTGAGCGGCAGATAGTGGTCCCGCTGCATCCTCAGCACATGGCCGAGGCGCTCGATGTCCCCGGCGCTGAACTTGCGGTACCCCGACGGGGTCCGCTGCGGCTCGATCAGCCCTTCCGACTCCAGGAAGCGGATCTTGGAGATGGTGACCTCGGGAAATTCCTCACGCAGCACGCCAAGCACCGCGCCGATGCTCATCAGTCCGGTGTCCGCGGCGGCGGCGCCGTGGCCGGCACCGCCGCTCGGTGTCTGAGGCATGGACCTTCCCTGGAGTCCCCGGACGGAATCCGGGGAGGTCAGTAGCTCCGCTGGCTCGCGTAGAAGACCAGCCGGTACTTGCCGATCTGCACCTCGTCACCGTTGGACAAGGCGACCTGGTCGATCCGCTCACGGTTGACGTACGTGCCGTTCAGGCTGCCGACGTCGGCGACCGTGAACGAGCCGTCCGGGCTGCGGCGGAACTCCACATGCCGCCGGGAGACCGTCACGTCGTCCAGGAAGATGTCGCTCTGCGGGTGACGCCCGGCCGTGGTCAGGTCGCCGTCCAGCAGGAAGCGGCTGCCCGAGTTCGGCCCGCGGCGCACGACCAGGAGCGCCGAACCCATCGGCAGCGCGTCGACGGCCGCCTGCGCCTCCGGAGAGAGCGTCGGCATCGGCGTCTGGCCGGTGGCCTCGGCGTCGTAGGCCTCGAGGCCGGAGATCGAGATCGTGGACGTCGTCTCCGAGGGGCGCTCCGGGGCCACTCCGGGCCTCAGCGGCGCACCGCAGTGGGAGCAGAAGCGGCTGTTCTCCGCGTTGCGGTTACCGCACCTCGTACACACCAGGGCCGACATGGACGGATCCTCCTGCCGCGGCTGCCCACCGGGGGCTTGGGACGCGTACGGGTCGGAGAACCCCCCGCCCGTACCTGAGGTCGACGGCTGTCCAAAACCTATGCCGCCCGACTGCGCAGGGTCAACGGACGGCGCGCCCTGACCCAGCTGGTCCCGAAACAGCGGACGCTGACCTTCCGCATCAGGCTGTGCGCGATGACGAGCGGTCGCGTTGTCGCTGTCCTCTCGCCGCGCGCTCTTGCCGAACAACTTCGCAAACAACTTCACGGGCGATTCCCCTTGACCGAAACAGACCCGCCCGTGGGGCAGGACGAACCCTGACTGAACACATTGGCCGACCCGGACATCTTCACAACGTCCGCCTCCGCCAGACAGTTTCCACCACGCACCACCCATTCGGTGCGCCGACCCCCCGCAACCTCATGCCCTGGCCGGACGTCCCCCATGCACCCCCGGTTCACCGGGAGGACGACCGAGCGTAGTCAGGCCGCTTCACCGCCCGCAAGGCATCCACAACGATCTTGCTCGACCGCTCCACGGTAACGGTGGCCTGTTCCTTCTCGAGAGTCTGCACCACGCCTCCGGGGATGTTGAGCGCCGGCTCGAGGTCCTGCGGCTTGCCGATGACCTTGAAACGATAGGGCGCGGTGATCTTGTTCCCGTCCACCGCGATCCCGCCGCCCGAATCCGTCAGATAGGTGCTCGCCACCACCCGCACACCGTTGACCTGAATCGCCTCGGCACCGGCCGCGCGCAGCTCCTGGACGGCGTCGAGCAGCATGTCCGACTCGACCGTTCCCTTCGGGTCCTCGATGGTCATCGTGATCCCCGGCCCCTGCGCGGCCACGGTGCCCGCGAGGACGCCGAGTTGCCGTTCCTTCTCGATCGTCTGCTTGCGGGCCTCTTCCGCCTGGTCGGAGCTGTTCTCCAGCTCGTCGCGCTGCTTCTCGAGGCCCTGCTTCTCGTCCTCAAGACGCTCTGTGCGGTCGTCGAGTTCATCGAGGATGCGCACGAGATCTTCCTGACGTGCCCCGCGCAGCGCACTGTCGCCGTCGCTGTTCGAGGCCACCTGGACGGCCAGTCCGAATCCCAGACCGAACAGAAGCAGGGCGACGATGAGTTGGGCACGGGTGATCCGCGGCGGCCACAGCCCCTTCGCCAGCCGCTGCCGTCCGGTCAGATCCGGCCCGGCCGGCTCCTGCGTCACGCCCTCCTCCGAGGGCGCGGGGGCCGACGCGGGTACCTCCGCGGGCAGCTCCCTGCGCAGGCCGGCCGGGGACGGCTCCTCGGGAGCGGTCCTGGGCCGGGACACCGCCGGGCGCGTGGACTCGTCGTGCTCGTGCTCACTCATCGGCCTCACGCCCGGAACACGTGCCGGCGGATCGCCGCGGCGTTGGAGAAGATACGGATGCCGAGGACGACCACCACGCCCGTGGACAGCTGGGCCCCCACGCCGAGCTTGTCGCCGAGAAACACGATCAGCGCGGCGACGACCACGTTCGACAGGAACGACACGACGAAGACCTTGTCGTCGAAGATCCCGTCGAGCATGGCCCGCAGCCCTCCGAACACGGCGTCGAGCGCCGCGACGACGGCGATCGGCAAGTAAGGCTCGACGACCGCCGGAACCTCGGGCCGGACCAACAGTCCGGCCACGACTCCCACGACGAGGCCCAGTACGGCGATCACGATGTGCCCTTCTCGGTTATCGGCTGTGCGGTACGTACGGTCACACTCGGTGCTGCGGGCAGCCGGACGTCGTCCTCCGCGGAGATCGCGGTCCTGATGCCGTAGTTCTCCTGCAGGGCGTGCAAGTACAGTCCGTCCGCGCTGTTCTGGAAGCGCTCGCTGAGCCGCCCGCCGTCCCCCACCGCGAGCACCGTGTACGGCGGCACCAGCGGCCTGTTGTCCACCAGTATCGCGTCTCCCGCGGCCCTGATCGCCGACAGGGCGGTCAGCCGCTGCCCGTTGATCGAGACGGCCTCGGCACCGGACTCCCACAGGCCGTTGACCACCCGCTGCATGTCACGGTCACGGACCCGCCCGGTGTCGGAGAACCCCGAGGTCGACCGGGCGTCGCCGTCACCGCCCGCGCTCGCGTCCTCGGCGTCGTTCACCACGAGCCGCACCCCGGGCCCGTGCACCGCGGTGGCGCCCGACAGCATGCCCACCAGGGCCGACCGGTCGTTTCCACCGCTGTGCCGGAGCGCCTCGCGCTGCCGGGCGCCCACGTCCGCGCGCAGTTCGTCGACACTGTCCTCGAGCCGGTCCGCGGCCTCGGTCTCCTCGTCGATCCGGTCGATCAGCTCCTCGCGCTCCTTGGCGACGGCGGGAGCCTCCACCCGGGCCTGCGCGGCACCGACGGTCACGATCAGCGCCGCCAGCACCAGGCCGACGGCGAGGCCGAGCTTCGCCCTGAGGGTCTTCGGCAGACCGCCGTCCCCGTCGGCCTTCTTCCGCGCGGCGGCCTCGGCGTAGCCGTCGTCGAGGCTGTGGTCCATGACGTTGGTGATCAACGACATGGAGGCGTCCGGGCGCGCGGGCCGCGCGGGTGTGCTCCGAACGGGGGGTTGCTGCGGCATGCGGCACATCGTCGCACGCCGCGGCCCCTACCTCCGAACGGCCCTACCGGCGTGCCGGACAGGCCCCCTTGGGGACACTTGTCCGGCACGCACACGTACCGCTCCTTCTACCGTCCGGCGCTGTCCACGACGGCCGACCACTCGTCCAGCAGCGCCTGCGCGGAGGCGTCGTCGGGGCCCTCGGCCCACAGATGGGTGACCGCCTCGGCGGGGTCGGGCAGCACCATCACCCAGCGGCCGTCCGCCTCCACCACCCGCACGCCGTCGGTGGTGTCCACGAAGCGGTCCCCGGCCGCCTCCACGACCCGCCGCATCACCAGGCCCTTGACGGCCCACGGGGTCGCCAGGTCCCGCTTGAGCACATGCGCCCGCGGGATGCGCGCGTCGATCTGGCTGAGCGTGAGCTGGGTGCGCGCGACCAGCCCGATGAGCCGTACGAAGGCCGCCGTGCCGTCGTAGACGCTGCTGAACTCCGGGACGATGAAGCCGCCCTTGCCGTCGCCGCCGAAGATCGTGCCTTCCTCGCCGCCCACGCGGGTGAGGTCGTCGGGCGAGGTGGTCGTCCACTCGACCTGCGTGCCGTGATAGGCCGCCACCTGCTCGGCGATCCTCGTGGTGGTCACCGGCAGCGCGACCCGGCCGCTGCGCCGCTCGGAGGCGATGAGGTCGAGCATCACGAGCAGCGCCCGGTCGTCCTCGACGATCCGCCCCTTCTCGTCGACCAGCGACAGCCGCTCGCCGACGGGGTCGAACCGCACGCCGAACGCGGCTCCGGAGGACGCCACGATCTCCCCGAGCCGGACCAGCCCGGAGCGCCGCATGTCGGCCGTCTCGGTCGGCCTGGACTCGTCCAGGCCCGGGTTGATGGTCAGCGAGTCGACGCCCAGCTTGCCGAGGAGGCTCGGCAGCACCAGGCCGGCGCTTCCGTTGGACGCGTCCACGACCACCTTGAGCCCGGACTCCGCGATGCCGGTGATGTCGACGTTGCGCAGCAGGGACCCCGTGTACGAGTCGAAGACGCTCGCCGGGAAGTGCAGGTCCCCGATCTCACCCGGGAAGGCACGCCGGTACTCCTGCCGGGCGAACACCCGGTCCAGCTTCCGCTGGCTGCCCTGCGACAGGTCGGCGCCCTGCCCGTCGAAGAACATGATGTCGACGGAGTCCGGCACCCCGGGAGTGGTGCGAATCATGATGCCGCCCGCGCTGCCCCGCGCGGTCTGCTGCCGCGCCACGGGCAGGGGCACGTTCTCCAGGTCCCGTACGTCGATGGCGCTGGCCTGCAGCGCGGAGATGACCGCCCGTTTCAGGGCGCGGGCGCCTCGGGAGTGGTCGCGGGCCGTGGTGACGGTCGAGCCCTTCTTCAGGGTCGTCGCGTAGGCGCCGGCAAGTCGGACGGCGAGCTCGGGGGTGATCTCGACGTTCAGGATGCCGGAGACCCCGCGGGCGCCGAAGAGGTGCGCCTGTCCCCTGGACTCCCAGATCACCGAGGTGTTGACGAAGGCACCGGCCTCGATGGTCTTGAACGGGTAGACCCGCACATTGCCCTGGACGATCGATTCTTCACCGATGAGGCACTCGTCGCCGATGACGGCGCCGTCCTCGATCCGCGCGGCCCGCATGATGTCGGTGTTCTTGCCGACGACGCAGCCGCGCAGATTGCTGTGCGGCCCGACGTACACGTTGTCGTGGACAACGGACTTGTGCAGGAAGGCACCGCTCTTGACGACGACGTTGGATCCGACGACCGAGTGCTCGCGGATCTCCGCGCCCGCCTCGACCTTGGCGTAGTCGCCGATGTACAGCGGCCCGCGCAGGACGGCGTCGGGGTGGACCTCGGCGCCCTCGGCGACCCAGACGCCCGGAGAGATCTCGAAGCCGTCGATGTCGACGTCGACCTTGCCTTCCAGGACGTCCGCCTGGGCCTTCACATAGCTCTCGTGGGTGCCCACGTCCTCCCAGTAGCCCTCGGCGACGTAGCCGTAGATCGGCTTGCCCTCCTTCATGAGCTGCGGGAAGACGTCGCCGGACCAGTCGACGGGCACATCGGCCTCGACGTAGTCGAAGACCTCCGGCTCCATGACGTAGATGCCGGTGTTCACGGTGTCGGAAAAGACCTGTCCCCAGGTCGGCTTCTCGAGGAAGCGCTCGACCTTGCCTTCCTCGTCCACGATCGTGATGCCGAATTCCAGCGGGTTGGGCACACGGGTCAGGCAGACCGTGACGAGGGCGCCCTTTTCCTTGTGGAAATTGATCAGCTCGGTGAGGTCGAAGTCGGTGAGGGCATCGCCGGAGATGACGAGAAAGGCGTCGTCCTTGAGCGCCTCCTCGGCATTCTTGACGCTCCCGGCGGTACCGAGCGGCTTCTCCTCGTTGGCGTAGGTGAGCTCCATTCCGAGCTCTTCGCCATCACCGAAGTAGTTTTTGACGAGTGACGCAAGGAACTGGACAGTCACAACGGTTTCGTTGAGCCCATGCCTTTTGAGCAGCCTCAGCACGTGCTCCATGATCGGCCGGTTGGCCACCGGCAGGAGCGGCTTGGGCATGCTAGAGGTCATGGGGCGAAGGCGGGTGCCTTCGCCTCCGGCCATCACGACGGCCTTCATGTCGGAAGCGTCCTCCTCGAAGAGACGACGGTCTGGCCGACTTCACCCGCCAGAGTTCTCCCGCACATTTCCACTACGGGCTTCGCGCCACAATGCGCGAAGCAATCAGCGAGGTCAATCGGCCACAGCGTCCGCACGGATCAGGCGGCGGACTTGGACCACGTATAGCACTCCTGCCCACCAATAGAGGGTTGTACCCCATCCGGCGAACGCCCAGCCGAAAATAGCAGCGAGTGACGAGATCCAGCCACTTCCGTCACTGAGCAGGAGCAGTGGGAAGGCATACATCAGGTTGAACGTGGCGGCCTTCCCCAGGAAGTTCACCTGGGGCGGCGGATAGCCGTGCCGCCTGAGGATCCCCACCATGACGAGCAGGACCAGCTCACGGGCCAGCAGCACGATCGTGAGCCAGAGCGGGAGAATCTCGCGCCAGGTGAGACCTACGAGGGTGGAAAGGATGTAGAGCCGGTCTGCGGCCGGGTCGAGCAGCCGGCCGAGGCTGCTGATCTGGTTCCAGCGTCGCGCCAGCTTGCCGTCCAGGTAGTCGCTGACGCCGCTGAAGGCCAGGACCAGGAGCGCCCAGCCGTCGCTCTTCGGACCGCCGAACTCGGGCCTGAGGATCAGCCACAGGAACACGGGTACGCCAACGAGCCGCGCCATGCTGAGCATGTTCGGGATGGTGAGGACGCGGTCTGTCTGGACCCGCGTCTCCTGGACCTCCACCCGGGATCCTCCTGTGGGAAACGTGTCGACGATGCCCCCGACCTTACCTCAACGCAAAAAAGCTCCGGCTCTCGGGCTGTACGCCCAAGAGCCGGAGCTCTAAAAGGAGTTCGGCGGCGTCCTACTCTCCCACAGGGTCCCCCCTGCAGTACCATCGGCGCTGTAAGGCTTAGCTTCCGGGTTCGGAATGTAACCGGGCGTTT